>CAZYQZ010000151.1:0-3702 GCA_964649915.1 uncultured Gammaproteobacteria bacterium
AGCCTCCAAGAGATGGCTGATCTAATGAACACTTGGGGCATGAAAGAACACCACGGAAAAAGAGAATATAACATCAGAGCACAACGAGTTAATGTATTGTTCCGAAGTAAGTTTTATTTAGGACTCTTAACTTCAAAAACGTATCGTGAGGAAGTTAAGGCTCAGCATGTGCCGATGATTACAGAGGAGCAATTTTACCGAGTACAAGCAATTTTAGATGGCAGGAACCCCAACAAAGTAGCTCTCGCTAAAAGAGTTCACTCTAATCCTGATTTCCCTTTACGACGAATAGTTAGGTGTAAGGAATGTGGTACTGGAATGACTGGAGGCTGGAGTAAAGGTCGCCATGCAAAGTACGCATACTATCGCTGCGGTGGGGTCTGTAAGGGCGTTGTAGCTAAAGCTGAAGTGCTAGAGGGATCTCTTATAGAGTCGCTCAAAACAGTAACCCCTAAGAAAGAATGTCTTGATCTATTTATTGCCTTTCTTTACCGCACCTACCACACCCGACTGGCAAGATTACAAAAGATTAAAGGCCAAGCAGATCAGGAAATTGCTACCCTTAAAGCGCTCAGGCAAACCCTAGTGGAAAAGAACCTTGCAGGCGTGTATTCGGACGAAGTATTTAAGGAACAAAACGCAGTGGTAGAAGATCGAATGGTAAAGGCTCAAGTAGTTAAAAACGATGCCACGATTGATAGATACAACATCGATGACGTGACAACTTTTATTAGGACTTTACTTGCTGATTTGGGTGAAGCCTACAAAAGATCGAGTGTTAGCCAGATCAAAGTACTCTTGGGTTCAATCTTCCCCTCAGGACTGGCTTGGAGCCAAAATGGTACATTGAACCGCGAGATTAGCCCGTTATATCAATCAATTTGCACCTTTGATAACGGTGCTATCTCTTCTTGTGCCGCGGAAGGGACTTGAACCCCCAAGCCTTTCGGCACAGGATCCTAAATCCTGCGCGTCTACCAGTTTCGCCACCGCGGCAATTTCGAAGCTAATTTTTAGTAATTAGCCTGTAGTAACAGGCAACGCTTATAATAACAGATTTACAAAGAAATAGGAATGGCAGCAAGACTGCGATCATCAAAGTTTTCTATCTTCTCGATAAAAAACTTCACATTTTTAGCCCATGTGTGTGAGGGAGGTGCGTAGATAGGTGCGATTTTCTCAATCGTATCAGCTCCCCGATCAACATAGAATGTACGCAGTGTGCGTGTAACTACTTCTACTCCATCTCCCCAGCTATCAAACGCGTGCTCACCATTGGCCCATCCCCAACAGTTATAGGAATTGGTGGGAATAGCTTTACAGTGAGTAGATTCAACTCCAGAGATAGCCACGACCCAGGTATATTGAATATTGTATGTATCAGCAAGCTTCACGATATGGGCGCTTTCCCCAGCAAGTGGAGAGTTAAATTTTTCCAGATACGCCTCAAGATGTTGGGCGCGAGTATCTGATATCACTTCTTTCTCTGTCTTGATCTGGGCTGACTGTTCTGCGACAGTGCTATTTGCCAGAGCAAAAGTTGGAAAAGAAAAAAGGAAAAAAAGTGATAAGACAGAAATGATTGCTCTTTTCATATCTTATAATTATGTGGATAACATTTGTCTAATTTTTAGTTTAGACAATAAAAAAATCCTAAAGCATTCACAAAAGTGTGAAGACCTTAGGATCTAATTAGACATGATATCACAAGTTATAGGTCTTGTCAAGTCCTTTAGACTTTTACAACAGTCTAAACCGTCAAATTAGCCTCGAAATTAAAGAATTTGGGAAGAGAGAAAATTTACTTTCCTTGATGAATTTCCTGCATGAAGATGTTTACAGAATCTGCCCATGATCCGTCACTTGACGGTGTCCAACGTGACATTATTAAGTTAGGATTAGTCAATGAGTCCTGAATATATTTATCACGAAGTGTTGCAGCAACCCGTCCAATTCCTTCTTCAAATGAAGCGAATCGAACTATCTTACTGCCGTATATTCCATATCCCCAACAATTGTGTGATCCTTCAGGAATCTTCAAACACAGATTAGATTCCTGCATAGCCATGGCCGGAATAAGAGCGTAATCCAGTCCGTATTTATCCGCGATGTCGACAATGTACTGTGCGTGTGGCAAAAGTGGGGATTTGTACTTTTTAAGGAATCGCTCAAGAAGCGCAGGTCGAGCGTCCTGAGTCGCAAATGTCGTTTTGGCTGTTCCTAAGACTGCAGGTAAGGCTGTATAGAGTTGATATTGCTCCGACTTCTCATCGGTTATACGTTCAGCTTGCAGATGAAGTTGTGTTCGAAGATATGCCTGAGAGGGATAGGCAGTATGTAAGTAAAATAGGCATAAAAGGAGGGTAAAAAAAGTTGTAGGAAGCCAAACAGAAACAAGCAGGAACTTCTTCATGTGTACACACGAGGATGCCATAAATATGGCTAACTGTCAAGAAAAACTACTCTCCTGAAACTCTCTCCAGGTACTGACCGCTTTCAGGATCTACAGCCACACTGTCACCGGGCTTAATAAACAGAGGTGCCATAATTTCTATACCGGTTTCTAGCTTTACTGGTTTTCTTGCTCCACTCATGGTACTTCCGGAAACAGCTTCCTCTGCCTCTACTACCTTCAATCGCACTTTCTTGGGGAATCTCATGGATACACCTTTCCCATCATCGACGATAATTTGAAAGATATCCCCTTCCTTTACAAAATTCCCGAAGTTTCCGAGTACATCCTTGCTGAGTTCGTACTGCTCATACGTGAATTTATCCATAAAAATGAAATTGTCACCCTCGCGGTACAGATATTGGGATTCGTGGACTTCCATGGGGATTTCCTCTACCTTCTCGCCTGATTTATAGGTAAACTCGACAACTTTGCCTGTCTTGAGACTTTTGAGCTTCGTTCGGACAAACGCTGATCCTTTTCCCGGATTTACGAAGGTAAGATCGACGATCTGATTAGGTTCATTGTTGTATTCAATGAACATACCTTTAGCAAAATCTGCAGTTGATATTTTTGACATAGTCACTCTTTTCCGGTAGGAAAAAGAAGATTATACGATGACATTTCGAAGAAATCAATTAGTTGGTCAATATGTTTTCGTATCAACCTCTTGTTGTACTGTAGATGCGGTTGTCAGAATTGCTTGAATGGTAGTAGCTAAGGGCGAATAGGCATAGGTAATGGCTTGCGGGTAATACGATTCCCTCAATGATTCAGATGGTCCGGTTGCCCCTGTTGATCCTGGTAGTTCAGATAGTTCTAAAGCTCCGACAATCGCGGGCGATCCAGTAGCTCCAGTTGCTCCGAACGAACCAGTGGGTCCGGTTCCACCAAAGACTCCCTTTGAGCCAGTTGCACCCGTTGCCTCTGATGGACCCTCTCGTTGCGTGGATCCTGTTGCCCCTGTTGAGCCAACAAGTCCTGTCTCTCCCAACGATTGAGTTACTGCTTGGTAGCCGGTTGGTCCAGTACTTCCTCCTAAATCAATGTTGCCCGTAGGACCAGTTGCTCCATGCTCTCCCCCTTTGTCCTGGGGTCCGACACTACCAGTTGGGCCAATTTCTCCGATTCCATTGAGAGTATCTATAGCAAAAACACGAAGGGGATGGATAGTAAGAATCAACAAGCTAAGGATAACGGAAAATAGAAGCATGCTTTTTTTCATATAATTCCCTTTATATATGTGTAAC
>CAZYQZ010000152.1:0-3629 GCA_964649915.1 uncultured Gammaproteobacteria bacterium
AAATAACGATTGCGAGGAGTGCAATGAGGCTATATTCTACCACAACTTTAGGATAGAGGTCACCATCAAGCGCATGATGTGCTATGCCCCATATAACATATAAAACCCCAGTAATAATCACGACATAAAATTGTCTCACGGGATAAGGATTAAAATAAAAAAAAGCACTTATCCCAGCAAATAATATTGAAAGGAGAAAAAGGTAATGCACAACATGTAAATGTATATCCTTCCACATAGTTATTATAAAATTACACCACTTCCTGTTAAGTATAGCACTCCAACCAACATTAAAAGAAAAAGCATGTGTGCAAAATTATGACCTGATACTCGTATAGTTCTTCTTTTAAAAATCAGAAAACTGTCTATCCCTAGAATTAAAAGGAGAAATCCAATTAGTCCTAATGAGAGCATTCGTGTAATGGAGGTAACTGAAAAGACAGGTAACGACTGTATTCCAGCAATATGTAGTTGATTAGTACCAGTATTCGTATTTGCCAAAGCCGAAACTGTTGGTAAAAGTGAGGTTGTGGGAGGTATAGCTGTTGGAGGGATACTTGAAATCGTAGGTAAAACCTGAGCCACTTGCCCGACAGTTAGTATTGGCGTTATCAATGAGAGTTGTTGTGTAGGAATTGGAGGTACGGTTGGCCTAATGCCTGTGGTTACTGTTTGCGCAGGGGAAGAAGGAGAGTTGGTGGGTGAACCAAACATCTGTACAACTAATGTTGTTTCTTCACCATTCAGTTTTCCGTTAACGATTGCAAATCCTACTTCTTTATATTCCTTTTTCATTATATTATCCCTATGACTTGGGGAATTCATCCATGCTTCAACCACTGCAGAAGAATCGTTAAAATTCTTCGCTAAATTTTCTCCAGCATAAACATATCGGTATCCAGCTCCAGTAATAAAATCCCAAGGAGTTCTTCCATCTGGTGCGACATGCGCCCAGTAGTTTTTTGAGAACATGTCTGACGCCTTGTTCGCAGCTGCAGCTGCAAGAGTGGGAGAAATTGAAAGCGAAGAAAGCCCAGCAGAAAGCCGTTTTTGATTTGTATCATTGAGCAGTGTGTCTGTTGAAATACTCGTTGCATACCCAAGTATATTTGGGAATGTATTCTTCACGGTTTTGAGGCTTACTTGGATTGTAAAAACGAGCAGAATATAAAAAATAAATGCCTGAGAATGTAATGCTTTAGCTTTATGATTATTACTTTGATGAGGAGTAAACCAATGCCGAAGAATTTTGAACATATATTCATTATATTGCTGTAATTTTTGTGCTACAAGGGGCTATTCAATCGAATTTAATATAGTTTGATCTCTTGACAGTCCAAAAGATTTTCTGATATCCTTTTTTTCCGAAAACAATAACTCGACCGCACACGGAGGGTAAAGTTTTGGACTGTATTATATGAAAACTGCCCTGCCTATTTGATTGTAACCAGCATTGTGCTGGTTATTTTTGTATAGACTGTTATTGTTTATCTTATATAGAAAGGAGGTGAAACATATGAATTCTTACGCATTAAAATTAGGCTCATCATTTGCGACAGCTGCATTATTTGCAACAATAATGGCACCGGCTGCCTTTGCGAACAACGTATCAATTGAAATTTCAGGGAACGCAGCTGGATCGAATAATAATGTAACTGTAAATCAGTCAAATAACACCTCTTTGAATCAAACCAATAATCTGACTGTAGGTGTTTCTGCAACAGTTATATCCAGCACAGGCGGAAATAAAGCAAATAAAAACAATGGTGATGTTAATATCACAACTGGATCTGCCAACTCAAATGTAACGATTAACGTTACCGGTGGTACAAATACTGCCGTAGTACCTTCTTGTGGTTGTGACAGTCCAGATGTTAATGTTACTGTTAAAAATAATGCCGCAAATAGTACAAACAAGGCTAAATCAACAAACTCAAATTCACAGAGTAATAAACAGAAAAACTCTTCTTCTGTAGATGTAGGTTTGTATCTTGTTTCTAAAACCGGTAAAAACCAAGCAAGTAAAAATAATAACGGTACTGTGACGATCAGTACAAATGATTCTTCTTCCACTGTGTCAGTGGATGTCGCTGGATCAACCAACACGCTCAATCCTTAAGATTAAAGAAAGTGTTGTGTCAAAAAACCCTGCCCAAAGGTAGGGTTTTTTGTGGAGAGAAATCTACGGACGCAAAGCTTTTAACGTGACAATAAGACGTTTACTATCTAGAAATCCAGAACACGCAAAAAGCGTCAGTGTTTCGTCTTTTGTTTGAGCAATAACTTGTATATGATCTGGATCAACAAGCTGAGTCTGTACAACACGATATCTATACCAATGATCTTTTGATAAAACATATACATTATCGTTATTCTTAATACTTCTAAGAGGCAAAAATAATCCTTCTCGCGCATGAGCAAAAATTACAGTATTACCTAACTCTCCTGGATTCGCTGATCCTATCCCGTGGGAAGCTGAAGTTTCTGAGAGCTCCCAAAATCCATTTACTACTTTTGCTTCCACTACGGGTAAATCGATTGAAAGTGTAGGAATTACGATGCGTAAGGGTTCTTGTGTTGTCTCTTTTTTCTGTAATAAGTTAGCCTCAATTTTGATTGGGCCATTTACATTTTTAATATGAGATTCTTTTTGGCTTATCTCCTGATTAGTTTTTCCTTCAGAAAACGATAAACGAGGAGAAATAATTTTCTTATAAACGGTGGGGAACACGAAGAAAAATACTGCTGTCAGGATTAAAAAAAGAGATAGCTTACCATTTAAGAATACGGCGAAGTACTTATATAGACTTGGTTTTCTACGATTTCTCAAGAAAACATTTATAAGTCTTTTCGCACGACCTAGCTTTTTTATTTTACGTACTTTTCTTATTTTTTTAGTACCTGCTCTTTTCGATAGAGCATGCTTGCTATGAGAAGACATACGAAACCAGCTGCGTAAAAGACGTTTTCACTCATTCCGGACGTTGCTGACAGTCCAAGAATTTCTCCAGTCCCACCAGTTCCTCCTGATGAAGAAGATCCATTTGAAGAATTATTACTACTTCCACCATTGCCCCCATTGTTACTTCCTGGTACAGAGGTGGGGGTTGGTTGATTCTTGGGTTGTGTTGGAGTTACTTTCCCTTCACAACATTTAATTGTTGCTTGATTATTATTAAATGTATTGTTGACTGTGGTTTGTGAATATGAATCTCCCGTTTGCACTGTTGCTCCTCCGTTATTACCAGAAGCTTTATTTCCACCAGTGTTTGGGTTTGAGTCTACATTGGTATCTACATTTGCATTTCCTGATTGCTTAACTGAGTTAGAATTATTTACATTTACGTCGATTGAATTTTGTGATCCCGCACCATTTCCTGAGTTATCAAGGTCAAGTGCGTATACAGTTGATACAGTATGTATCATAAAAACACTAACTAAAAGAATAATAAGCAGACGACGTAAACATTTCATAGAAGAACCTTTCGTAAAAAGGCAGAAGTTATTAAGAGGCAGTTTGAGAGAAAGGATTGATTGCTGGTTTTCTCATCAATCGCTTCCTGACGACCAGGAGTATAGCAAACGGTACCATAAAAATCAACCAGGCAAGATTGATGGTAATCGTCTTT
>CAZYQZ010000153.1:0-3593 GCA_964649915.1 uncultured Gammaproteobacteria bacterium
ATATCCAGATCCCCCCATCGCCCCATACAGTTTAACGATCACTATCCGATCTATAGAATCGGGATCTCGGAAAACCTTGGGGGTTCGTACTCCCGCTTTGTCTAACCACTCTTTCTGTTTTACTCTATCACCCTCCCAGACTAAAACATTTTTATTCCCATAATGCATAATCTTCAACTTTTCTTCGTATGTATCACCAAGGTAGGCAACAAATGATCCGTGAGGTATCAGGATTGTATTTCTCTTTTGTAAGTTTTCTTGTAATTTAAAAACTTCCTTGAATGTCCCAACTTCAATAACCTCATCAATAAAAGAAAAACGACTATAAAGCCCTGCTGATTTTTTTGTAGCGATTGCAAGAGTTGAGAATCCTTCTTCTTTTGCACCTTTCAGAATTTGTAGGCAGGAATGCGAGGCTAAAGTAGAGATTGTATATTTCATCGTATATTCAAATCTTTATGACCGTAGGTAATACCAAGAGGTGTAATTTGGACCTGTCTTTCACCGTTCTTGATATATCCTCCCACCCACGCATGAAGGCTATTCTTTTTAGCAATAGTAAAAAGTTTTACAATATACTTCTTATTAATAAAGAAGGCAAAACCTGCTCCCATATTAAAGGTAGAGAACATTTCTTTATTTGACAACTTCCCAGCATGTTGAATAAAAGAAAATAGGGGAGACTTCTTGGGCAGTATATCTACAACGTAGGTAAATGGTTTTTTCATCCTCATAAGTTTTCGGAACCCATGTCCTGTAATGTTTACCATATAATGTATATCGACTCCCGCATCTAAAGCATCTTGGACAAGACTATTATAGATGTGTGTTGGTTTCAATAGCTCTTCGCCAAGATGAGTACCATTATGTAACTTTGTCTTGTATCCTCCCGGCATCGCTTTTGCAAGTTTTCGAATTAAAGAGAGCCCGTTTGCATGGATTCCATTACTTTCCACAAAAACAATTACATCACCTGATTGTACCCTGTCACCAACAACCAATCTTTCTTTCGGTGTAATAACACCAAAGGCAGACCCAGCAAGATCAATTGTTTTTGAATCGATTACACCAGACAATGCTGGTGTCTCTCCTCCTCCCCAGGTACATCTTGCTAGATCGCACGCCTTTTTCCAACCTGTTATAAGATCAAGCGATCGTTGTTTATCTTTCCACCACACCGAGTTTCCTGTAGCCCAATACGCGCAAACGGATAACGGAGTGGCTCCCACAGTAATTAAGTCATTAATAATTGCTGCTACAGTATCATGTGCCATTGCGTCATAATATGTTTTACCTGTTACTTGCCTGAACTGATCAGCAATAAGATTTTTTGTTCCCAATCCTTCCACCACATTCGCAAAGTAACAATCTTGCGCTTCAATTATGTACGCAGATTCACCACGACTTTGCACTTTTTCTTGATATGCTTTCGGTAGGTTTTTTTTTGTTGAGACACCTGCGTTCTGGGCAAATCGCTTAACCTCGTCAAGGTACTCATAATTCACTCCAGATTTTTTATACGTATTTTTCATTTGTCTGGTTATAAAATAACTTTATTTTCCAAGCATTAACCCCTTTTTTCCAATATCTCTTCTAAATTGCATTCCAGCAAAATAAACACCTTTTTTACCTATACTATTGTATGTTTGTGTCATAGCGTTTTGGAGCGTCCTCCCAACTGCGGTGATTCCCAGTACTCGACCTCCCCAGGATACGATATCTCCGTTATGCACTGCAGTGCCAGAATGGAAAATTTTTACCTTCTTATGGTCTCTTAAGCCATGTATGAGAATCTGCTTTTGATACTTTTCTGGATACCCTGGGGCGGTTAAGACAACACACACCGCAAATCCTTTATTCCACTGCAATGTAATTTTTCTTATTTTTTTATTTTTTATTGCGTAAAAGATGTCAACGAGATCCGATTTCAAAAGTGACAGGAGCGGCTGAGTCTCAGGGTCGCCAAACCGACAATTAAATTCCAAAACTTTTGGGCCAGTTTTTGTCAAAATAATACCTGGATATAATATACCTTGAAACTCGGCATTTTCTTTTTTTAAAGCGTACATTGTTGGTTTCACGATTTCTCTTTCAATTCGTCGTATCATCTCTTTACGAACAAATGGAACTGGAGCATACGCACCCATCCCACCCGTATTTGGTCCCAAGTCATTATCGAAGACTCTCTTATGATCTTGAGAAGGAAGAAATGTCACAAAATCCTCTCCATCTGTAGCAACCATAAATGATACCTCCTGTCCTTCCAGATACTCTTCTGCAATGATACGTGATCCTGCTTGTCCAAAGATTTTGTCATTCATAAGCTTCTTTATAAAAGCTTTTGCTTCATTCATTGTCCTGCATACCGCTACTCCTTTCCCCAGAGCAGGTCCGTCAGCTTTCAAAACAACTGGATACGAACAGTTGTTGAGATATTTCAATGCTTCCTTGCTGTCACGAAATATTTCAAATTGCGCAGTGGGAATCGAATATTTTTTCATTATTTTTTTTGCAAAGATCTTAGAACCTTCTATTTGGGCGGCTTTTTTAGTCGGACCCACTATGGCAAGATTATGTTTAACAAATAAATCAACGATTCCTAAAAGAAGAGGTGCTTCTGGACCGACAAAGGTCATATCAATCTCATGGGCAAGCGCAAAATCACAAAGACTCTGGATAGAAGTCGCTGCAATAGGAACATTAATTGCATCTTCACCGATTCCCGGGTTACCAGGAGCACAAAAAATTTTAGCGACCCTCTTTGAATCTTTGAGCTTCATGCAAATGGCGTGCTCTCTACCTCCAGACCCAATAACCAGTATATTTATTTTTTTTGATTTAGCCATGTGGATATAAAACTGAAGCAATATGTTTTGCCTCAGCAAGAATATGTTCTTCATTTTTTTTAATAAGGGGGATGGATCGTTTCTGTGTACGAACGCGGTTGTGAACAAAGTCTGAAAGCGCATCAATTTGAACTTGATGCTCGATTGGTAATACTCGCTTTTGTAATTCCTCAACTGTATCTGCAGAAAAAATAGGAACCTGTTTTCTTTTTATCACATCACCTTTATCAAACTCTTCAGTGACCATATGACAGGTTGCCTCGGTCCACATATCATGCTTTGTCATTCGTCTAAAATATAACAATGCAGCATGTACTCGCCGTCCATACATCCCTTTCCCCCCAAAATCCATTCTAGGTACATCTAAAGGACCTGGATGCTGATTAATTATTCTTCCTACGTATGTATGTATGAATTTTTTAGGCGTAAGAGGTAACCACCCATATTGTCCGACTAGATTTACGTTTCTTTTTTTGCAAACTGAAATAAGAGCGTTCGCAAATTCATCCGATGATTTGTAAAATGATGGATCAACTACTACACAGTCTTCTTTCTTTACTGTCTTTTTTTGAAGATTCACAAAACCAGGAATATCTTTCTTGCTGCCGATGACAACAACAGGAATTATATGTAGTCTCTTTTTTTGGATTGCATCAATAATGGCGCACGCTGTTGAGGCACCCCCCGATATTAACATTGCAAGTCGTAGTGTAACGTCTTTATTTACCACGCAAAGATAGGATATTT
>CAZYQZ010000154.1:0-3577 GCA_964649915.1 uncultured Gammaproteobacteria bacterium
GGTGGAAGTCTTTATGATGATACTTCAATTCGTTTTTCTCCCGATGGTAAAAAAGTACTAGTGCATCTAACGTACTTATATCCCGGAATTCAAGCGTCAGGTACAGGAGGTATAGACCAAGGAACAATGATCGTTTACGACATTTCAACGAAAAAAAGTATATGGGAGCAGGCGAGTGCTTGGACGGCTAACGGACACTTTGTAGATAACGATACTATTATCGCAAAGCAACAAATTGTAAAAGGTAACGCCACAACGGATCCATGGTCTCTTATTCGTATTCATATTCCTGATGGGAAGGTAGAAACTCTCTCAAGTGATGTTGCAAAAAAACATGGATTTGAGGTAGTCGGAACTAAGGCGTATTACTGGATGGTGTCTGAAAAAAGCGGCGAGGGCATAGTCGTTTCCTATTTTGACTTACTAACCAAAACATTTCAAAAAGTGAAAGAAAATATATATAAAATTCGAGTAATTGATGACAAATCAATGGTGATTAAGAGTATGGTAAAGTGTGATGATAAAGGGCCGACAGAAACTATCTGCGGAATGGATGTGTTCAATGGAATGGCTCAATCAAAACTTGGGATATTTCAAGACGGGGAAGTAAAAGAATTTCCTATAAATTACACGAATTCCTCACTGTTTGGTGATATAGACGCAAAATAAAATTTCAAAAAAAAACGAACGGCGGGGGAAACTTGGCGTTGGTCGCCACCCTGAACTTCAACAACCATGTCGAAGCCAGTGTGGAGAACTTCTCCAAACCTCCGCCGTTCGATACTGCTAATAATTCGCCTCCTCAGACCCAGCAGTCGGATCTTCTGTACAGCCCAAGATTTCCCCGTCATCCGTCTTAACCACAATGGGAAGACCTTCGTTGCATTCGACAATACGCGGTGCGAGCGTCGGAATAGGTCGCGCGACCTTTCCGTTCTCTCCACCATGTGGTACTGCAGGTGCAACTGTGGCGGGAGCGCGAATAGGTGTCGCTTCTCCCGGGGGGATGTATTCCCCTTTGACCCCTTTCGGGTCAGGCGCAGGCAAGATAAAACCTCTTGCCTCAACAGTAAGCTGGGCATGGCTTACTGTCGGGAGACCAGACAAATCATCAGACGACGACGTGTCATTATCTCCGCATGCTGCTGCCAAACCTAATAACGTCATCAATGCAGCCAGGATGACGATTGTGCGCAATGAAAGTTTCATCGCGTTCCTCCTGTTGGATGATTTCGGTGCGAATTGCACCGAGATGAATCATTGACCTCTTTGGCACCGTTGCCGCGGATAGTCAGTAATATGTAACTCGGTACAAAGCTTACTATAACCTTCTCCAACAAGAAGGGAATAAAATTAAAAATATATTGCTAATGTGCGAAAAATGTACCAACATATGGTACATTATATTAACCTATAGTATTATAATAATATTGTGGGAAAAGTCAAATTTTTGAGGAAAATATAAAACATGAAAGGATACGCGAGGGGGAGCTTATGAAGGAGCAACCCATCGCGTATCCTAAACATGCCGGGCTACGTTTTGCAATCCTTTAGGGGATTACTCAGAGGCTTCCAATCCTTCTCCTCGACCCCAAACCTTGGATCCGCAAAATGCAATCCAAAAGGTTTTGGATGTCCCCTTTGTTCCATCAGATAGGGGTACTTCTAAGTAATCTATTTGGTTCTTGTCCCGAAGCGGAGTCCTTAGGTACGGAAAGCCTACCGTACTTCCTTTCTGGGGGACGACAAATACCCTCATTTCTTGTTTGACAAGTACTATCCGAAAGTATCCCACAGTAATAGGCTGGATCGGTACTGTAAATCCTGTGGTAACCTCAATCCAGTTTGTCCCCTGAGGGAATGGGCCGTTGGGTCCCTCAAGAGGTGGACATTCAGCGCTGGGAGTGGGAGTAGCCGTCTGTGGTGCCTGTTTTGTTGCTTCAACAGTCAGAGTTGCAGACTTTGCAGGGGTTGGAGCGGGTGAAGAACACGCCGTCATAACCGCCAGTATTGCAATCAACAAAAAAGCGCCAAGGCGGCGCCGAAAAGTCATTTTCATGAATCCTCCGGTGAGATATGTATGGACTCGGAAAGTTCTTGCACCGAGTCAGTTGGTCGAGCGTCGAACATGTATTTCTGATTTATTCGATTTTCAACCTAACCTCTCTCAGTGCAAGAAAATAGCACAGCATGTAAAAGAGCCAGCCTACGTCGAATACTTCGGCGGGGCGAGGCAAAAAACTCATCTTCTTTCGTTCCTAAACAGAATGTAGGAAGAAAAAGGATGAGTAATTTTAACCCATAGTATTATACTGCGAATGCAGAAAAAGTAAAGTTTTGAGGAAAAAACAAAAGAGCGTGCAGGCGGGTGAAAAAATGGTTATTGGTCACCAACCTGCACGACTCATTTGCCGCGCTATTAACTCGCTTCTCTCGTCGGAGTAGGGAAGGGTGTATTTATAGAGTCGTTGTTCCAATCAATATACCAGTCGGTACCAGAGCACAGAATGATATAGAAAATTGGAATTTCAATAAAATAGCCCTTGTTGTATGAGGGCCACGAAGCATCAATTGCGAACGCTTCATTGTGTTCTACGACATCCTCCCATTGTATTTTGCCATTCCAATTAAACTGTAACCAATCCGCTTCTAGCCCATCAGTTTCTACCTTATGGGTTAGCTTCATACGCGCGATAGTCTGGTTCCCTTTATTGTCCACAACGGGAATTTCGACTTCTTGCGTAGTTTGCTTTTCCCAATGAAAATTGATGTGTCCGCCTGGGCTTTTTTGCGGTAAATCGCATGCGGGATTCATTACAGTTTGTGGTGTTCCGGTTGGGATTACCGCAAGTATAGGCACAGTAGTGCTAGTTGGTTGTCGGGTTGTCGTTGCAGCCGGTATCGTCGAAGCCGGCGACGCACACGCCGCAACACCCAAAAGTATTGATCCCAAGACAATCATGAGCACCAGAAAATGGCGCTTTTGAAAAAGCAACATGACTTTATCCTCCAGTAAGTATGATGAACTCGGAAGTAGTCTTGCACCGAGTCAGTCGGCTGATAAGTATTTCAGCCATACCTCTCTCGGTACAAGGAAAAATAGCGCAGCATGTAAAAGAGCCAGCCTTCGTCGAAAACTTCGGCGTGGCGAGGCAAAAAACTCATCTTCTTTCGTTCCTAAACAAAATTTAAGAAGAATGAAATGATGAGTTATTTTAACCCATAGTAGTATATCGAAAATTTGAAAAAAGTAAAGTTTTAAGAAGAAAAACAGAACAGAACGCACAAAAAAGAAGCCTTTGAAGGGGCAACCCTTTTGCGCGTTCTGCCATGCCGCGCGCCAGTCAATTCTCTTGATTTCCCTCAGGAGTGGAAGTGGGGATAAGAGGTGCCAAATCAAGATGCTCACCGCGAGCAAACCAATCATCTCCGCATGCCAGAAGCTCGAACTGGTAAGAGGAAATTGCGGTTCCATCTCCCATTGGGAGCTTGTCCAGCTTGAAAACCAACCTAGCTCCAGGTTCTTCCGGTTCCCATTCACCCAAACGTGAAATATGGCTATCCATCACGTCAGATG
>CAZYQZ010000155.1:0-3573 GCA_964649915.1 uncultured Gammaproteobacteria bacterium
GCGACCAAAACTTTCGTTAACACAATGTAAATGAATGATCTGACTCCAGCACGTTGGAGTTTCACTCGTGTTTCCTGGTAGCGTTTTCTGCACATTTCATCAACCTTAAAAACTAATTGTTCCTCTGTCGTCATGATCTTTTCAAGCTCAGTAGGAAATTGCTCGAAGATATCTCTGAGGATATAAAAAGGCGGAATCTGTTTTTTTACGAATCTACGTAGCGGCTCACGCAGTGGATGTGCAATATCTGACTCGATCTTCTGGTATATCTCATGGAATTTCGGCAGAAGAACCTGCGCATCCTGCCAACTACCAGAAACAAGCTCTGGTGCGAGTAGTTTCAATAAGTGGTACCGAATCAGTGGGTCATCACTCTTGGCATAGGAACGCTCTGCAGCGATATATACTTGGACATCTCGACTCTGGGTATCTTCAAATAACTCTACCTTGGGACGAAGCATTTGATAGACATAGTTTACGAATGCTTCTCGCTGAAGATTGGGTGAAAGTTTCTCTTCAATTTCACAAGCAAGAATATCAGTCATCCACGTGGAGATCCTCTGCTGTTCTTGAGAAGGTCTGCCCATCGCGTACTGGTTCCGTAAATAGATGTATTTATCAATCGTAGTTTGAATCTCAATGATTTTATCCTCTGGGATAGTATTATTCTCAAGATATCGAGCCCATAACATTTCTTTAATAAGAGGCTCTGCGATATCCGTTCCATTCGGATTAAGTAGGAGGCGTCGTTTTATAATTCTATCTATGGATGCCCGGCGTACTAAATGGTCTTCTCGATACTCGATGGCATTTCGTAATTTTTCATATAAAAAAGCAGCAAAAGAAACCGTTTGAGAAACGCTGATCTTGGGGGTGTTATGTGGTGGAACTTTCGGTGTACCATCAATATAGTTCTTAATCAGTGCTTGAGCGTATTTTGAAATTTCAATTTTGGGTAAGGGTGGCGGAAGTGGGTCTGGTTTAATTTCAGTAACAGGTGCGTGTGTATTCATACGTTGGGGTGGCATACCGGATTCGAACCGGCAACATCTACCTCCACAGGGTAGCGCTCTACCATTGAGCTAATGCCACCATAAAGAAATGAGCGCTAATTATATCCTATATCATGCGAAAAGAAAAAGGAAGCGATTAAATGACGCGCTGTAGAACAAAAAGTGGGTTAAATATAAGTATCCAATAGTCAGAGAAACTGAACTTTCCGTCAAGATTAAGATCAAGGGGAATCATTGGTTTAAATGAAAGATTATTATCAAGTGACGCGGTAGTGAGTATTTCCTGTCGAGGCAAATAATATGGCTTCTGAATAACAGCTCGATACTTCTCCCCGATAACCATATTACGCAGTTGCTCTACTTTCCCCTCTCCATCTATCACGGAAACTTTTTCAAACTTCTGAATAACCTCTTCTTTATCATTGTAGATAAGAAGGCTAAAACTGGTGTCGGTTGGATGGTTATTTAACCCTGTCCATACATGAAAAGAAAGCGAGGGAGGCGTGACTAAATTTACTACAAACTTTTGTTCCGAAAGTGTTTGGTCTGAAAGGGAAATTCTCAGTTTTAGATTCAGATTCTGAGCTTGCGTGGGTGTATGGAGTTTGAGGACAACTGGACTTTCTTTATATGGGTCAATCTTACTATAGAGTACTGACCAGAATCGTGAGTCTAATCCTTCTAGGGATATAAGATATCCATCGTTTTGATCAAAAATAGTCTGTCCAAAATTGTGTATAGGCAGAATAAACTCATAATCCGAATCAGTTATAAGCTTCTGTGGAATGGGCTGTTCACCAAGTTGTAGTGAAATAAGCTGCGTAGGTTGTCCGGAAATTTTTGGAAGATCTGCTATTTCCTGAAACTGGGGGTAAAATCCCGAACCATCTAGTTTCTTCCAAGAGAAGTTGTCAAAAGGATATGAAAGATACGAAAGTAAAAAAGGTGTGATGGCGACAATATTGGAGTCTGTCCAAACGCTCGTGAACGCAGTTTTTATATAATCTGAAGAAGTTCGTGCAGGTACGAAAGATGGATTGTACGATTGTCCTTCCCGATGTGGCCACCCCGTCTCTGTTATGAATACGGGAAAGTTAGTAGTCACACCCAATGCGTGTAATTGGTCCCTCTCCCACTGATATGTCCGAACTGTTCCACGGCCCGACTGATACGGAGATCCGGAAAAACCTGGGTTCGGATACGAGTGAGATGTCCAACCATCAATTGAAGAAAATACATCAGGAACTGCCGCTACCATTTTCTGCAGGTAGGTTACCTCGTCCATCGTTTCAGAACTATTTGGTGCTGAGGCATCCAGCCCTGCAGGGAGAATAAAAAAATCTGGAGAAACTTCTTTTAATGTACGAGAAAACTCTACGAGTACATGGGCGTAGTGTTCTGGGAATAACGATCCACCATATTCTTTCGCATGATTAGGCTCGTTATAGATAATGATGTAACGGTTTTTTACTACCCAATTAAGTTGACCTAAGAATTTCGCCCACTCAAGGGCATCTTCTTTTTCTGGACGTTTCCATTTATCGCCATCTATCTCGGTTGCTAGACGGATAATTGGAATAAGCTTCAAATTACGCATACGGTCAAATATTTCCTGCCACTTACGTACATCCCTGTCATTACTTGGAATTACAAGGGTTACATACCCCCAAGATCCTTCCGATGAATTTACTAATCTTGCGGCATCATTAAGATCATTCTGATCAATAATATGGATACCAAATTTATTATTGGGAACAGAGAGTGGGTCTGATATTGCAGCCACCAAGGAAGGATAAAGAAAGCCAAAAATAAATAGAAGTAATAGAATGAGTTTTTTCATGGAGAAATAAACCGATGGCGACCCAGGAGCGAATCGAACGCTCAACCTACTTCTTAGAAGGAAGTTGCTCTATCCGTTGAGCTACTGGGTCAAGTGGTCCTTATTATATCAAAATATTTTGAAACTAGCGATTATCGAGTTCACCAGGTATATGTGAGCTAAAACAATAGAAATCTGATAAGTACAATAGTATAATGCTAGATGGGCCGCGGTGGCGGAATTGGTAGACGCGCAGGACTTAAAATCCTGTGGTAGCAAAACTATCGTGTGGGTTCGATTCCCGCCCGCGGCACACTTCACTAGTGTTACGGTAATCTTGATTGCATACTAAATGGTGGGTATGATAAAGTTACTCGGGATAAAGAATGAGCCGTAGTGAAGCGCAGAGGTAGCCAAGGTGGTCAAGGCGCTGGTCTGAAAAACCAGTTATGTCAGTTCGACTCTGACCCTCTGCACATTTTTATAAAATTCTTTTTGGTTATTTTTCTTCATTTTCTGCCTAATTCAAAAACACAGTAAAGTCTTATTCTTGTTGATGGAATAGGATTTTGATATACTTAAACGGTCTTTTAGAATGCGGCGGTAGTTCAGCGGTAGAATGTCTCCTTG
Organism: uncultured Gammaproteobacteria bacterium; assembly: GCA_964649915.1. GTDB lineage: Bacteria > Patescibacteriota > Microgenomatia > 2-02-FULL-39-11 > 2-02-FULL-39-11 > CAZYQZ01. The sequence goes on from CAZYQZ010000155.1 coordinate 3,463, forward strand.
CCAAGGAGAAGGTCGAGGGTTCAAGTCCCTTCCGCCGCTCAAGTTATAAGATGGAACGGGTGAGAGGGTTTACCCTGAAAAATTTACGCATAAATTTTTTAGGGCTGGTGG
>CAZYQZ010000156.1:0-3560 GCA_964649915.1 uncultured Gammaproteobacteria bacterium
ATTACTATTATGTAAACACAGTATTAATTAATATTTATTTACTTTTTTCTTATGGCTGCCCACCGAAGGAAATCGTCTGCCCATGGACGTTTATCAAAACATCATCATACTATTCATTTCTCTGTTCTCTTATTTGGTATCTTCATATTTCTCATCCTCATAGCTATCTCTTATACGTTTATGGACGACAAAAACGCACTTGGGAGATCAACAAGTGTACCTTCCTGCCTTTCAATTGATAGTTCAGTACGAAAAAACTCAGGAAAAAGTTTTCTCTATTACTCAGCTAAAATATCCGTCCCGCTTCCAGAGAAGGACAACATAGAATGTCGAGTTCACTATTCATTTAATGCGGATAAGAAAACCTCTTTAGGAAACGTTTCCTATACCTCACCGGTTGGTCTTCGTGATCAGAATTGTGATGGATCTTTTGACTTGGGAAAGAATGTGCCAAGCAAGGGCACAGTGAAAGTTGCTCTTACGGTCTATAATACTTCTAAAGACATAGAAGGTAGTACCTGTCACACCACTATTCTTCTACCCCGGTAGATGGTGTAAGTATTTTTTTATATATAGCGATAACATCATCCTTTGTATGATCACTTCCCAAGATAACCACGATGATGCGTCGACCGTCTTTTTCGAGATATGAAACAAGTGTTTCTTTAGCAAAAATAGAAATGCCTGGCTTTACACCCCTGATTCCCTTATAACTAGCATCTAAATTCAAAATATTATACAGATAAAACGCTTTATGAAAATCTTCTTTATAGGAAATTATTTTTTCAGACGTTCCAACTATTTCAGAAAATTTTTTATTTGTAAGTGCATAATTAGTCAAAATTGCAAGATCTAAAACTGTTGAAAAATTAGTTGAAGAAAACGTATCTCCATCCAAACCTGAAGGATTAAAAAAATAACTATCATACAAACCGATATCTTGAACTTTCTTATTCATCCTCTGAATAAACCATAAGCGAGCACCTCCCCCATCAATATCTGTTTGTGGTGTATTTAATTTTAATTTTCCAACTCCTTCAGCTAAGGTCTCAGCAGCGTCATTTCCTGATGGAAGTAATGCCCCATATAGCGCCTCTTCAAGAGTGACACGTTCACCAGAGCTTAATCCCATCGTGGCTTCACCTATCATTGCTGCTTGAGAGGAAACCGAAAGAGACAAGTTAAGCGGTGCGTTTTCAAGCGCAACAATAGCCGTTAAAATTTTTGTTGTTGAAGCAATAGGAAGTCGTGTTGATATGTTTTTTCCCACAAGTATTCTTTTACTATCACGGTCGAGCGCAATATATGCTGCGGCAGTAATATCAATAGGAGATGCATCTAAAATTTCATAATTATCTGGAAAATATTCGTGCGGAATACTTGTATCGATAGTTTTTTTTCGCAATATATTTTCCAATAATCCGTTCACCGGAGAGGGAACAAGATGGACAACACCAAGTGGAGAAACCAGAGTATCACTTGCGGTTGTTGGAAAATGAAAAAGGAAAAGGAGGACACCGCCAAATATGAGTACGATACTGAAAAGAAAAATTGCAAAAGGAAAATGGGCGATCTTCATGCGAAGAAATTATTTAGACTTCATCGAGCCATCGGTCTGCATCAAGAGCTGCAACACAACCAAAAGCTGACGCTGTAATTGCTTGACGATATCGATGATCTTCTACATCTCCTGCTACAAATACGCCGTTGGTATTCGTAGCAGAATAGTATACGAGCATGTGATCGTTATCCCTAACTTCTTTACGAATGACATATCCTTTCTTATCAAGTGTTATTCCCTTAAATAAATCTGTATTAGGTTTGTGACCAATTGCAACAAAAATTCCATCTGTTTTATACTCTTCATCCTTTCCTGTTACTGTGTCCTTCAACATTATTCCGGTTACATGTTCTGTTCCTACTACTTTTGTGATTTTTTTATTCCATACCACTTTTATTTTTGGATCAGAAAATACACGTTTTTGCATTGCTTCAGATGCTCGAAATGCCTCGCGTCGATGAATAATCGAAACAGACTTTGCTACTTTTGAGAGAACAAGCGCTTCTTCCATCGCGCTATCTCCTCCACCTACAACGACGACTTCTTTACCCCGAAAGAAAAATGCATCACATGTAGCACACGTTGATACTCCCTTTCCGCGAAGTTGAATTTCTCCAGGTACATTCAGCCATAAACTATCTGCGCCCGTTGCAATAATGACAGATTTTCCTTGATACGTATTTCCGTCAGCTACCACATGAAATGGATGTGAGGAAAAATCTGCAGAAGAAAAATCGCCATTTACGATTTCGACACCCAGTCGCTCTGCTTGTTTTCTCATGTTCATCATAAGATCAGGTCCTTCTATACCATCAACGAATCCCGGAAAATTCTCAACAAGAGTTGTAAGCATGAGTTGACCACCCCACCGTACACCAGGAATAAGGAGTGTTTTTCGACCTGCGCGTATTGAATATATTGAAGCGGTAAGACCTGCTGGTCCCCCACCGAGAATAATTATGTCGTACATAGAAGTGTGTAGAAATACAACTCGTTTACACGAGCGCTTTCTTAAACTCACTTATGAGGGTTTCTTTACTTTGTACACCTACAAGAGTCTTAATAACCTGCCCACCTTTAAATAGCATGAGAGTTGGAATACTCATTACGGCAAACTTTCCAGCGGTATTTGGATTTTCATCTACATTGAGCTTAGCGATAGCGACTTTACCTTCGTACTCTGTTTCAAGCTGTTCTAATATTGGATTTTGCATTTTGCATGGTCCACACCACACTGCCCAGAAATCAACCAATACTGGTACTTTAGACTGCATGACATGCGTATCAAAATTTGCATCAGTTAATGTTATTTCTGCCATAAAAAACTCCTTTCCAACTTTAAGATTTCCATTGTAACAAAGTCGTCAATATAAAAAAAGAGAACAATCACTATGATATGATAATTATGTGAATACTTTCGAAAATACTTCACCTTCACTACCTCAACAAACAAACGTAATTCCAGACTCACCTCCTCCACTATCTTCACCACATCATTCATCCCACAAAAAACTTCTATTCTTCTTAATTTTTTTGATACTACTTCTTTCTGCGGGAGCCGTAACTTACCTTTTTAGTATCTCAAAACACAACTCAACCGTCACAAATATTACCCCTTCCCAGTCTCCTCAATCCTTTGTGCCACCAACTTCCTCTATTACTTCCCCAACTCCGGGAAAAACCCTAAATGTGCAGAATCTCACTAGTGTATATGGATACACGATAAATTATCCAACCGGTTGGTTCGTTTCCCCAGCTTCAATTGAGCGATCTGGGAGCGTTGACCAGATTGAGTCGTATGATTCTTCAAAAATCAAATCACCAGGAAAAAGCGGCTTTGAAAAGGGCCAAGCGAAGATAGAAATTGGACCATATCAAAATATTTATGATTTAGATGGTGTAGAAGAATCACTGAGTTTAAATGGGGATCAATATCAATCCAAAGAAAAAATAAGCTTCTCGGGATATCCAGCTATCAAGATCATTCAAGAAAGTCCAG
>CAZYQZ010000157.1:0-3524 GCA_964649915.1 uncultured Gammaproteobacteria bacterium
GATAGACAATCGAAAAAGGGGAAAGAATCAGAAAATAAAAAATAGATAATAGTACTCTTGATTGAAAGGACCCGATAGCAAATGCTATACGTTTCCAGTTTTTCCACAGTACTGCTAGGGCTTTTGACATATATTAAAAGAGTGTGTAGATGAAAGGGGCAATTGGTGAACTATGCGCAAACACTATAAGAAGTCCCAAAAGCACAAGGAGAACAACGATTGGAATAAGCCACCACATTTTTTCTTTCCATAAAAATGAAAATAGTTCTGAAACGATAGAAGATTTACGAAATATTGATTTCAACATACAGAGTTTTTGTTGTTCTAGTAGTATCACTATACATATCAGAATATAGAATTTCAAGCATAAATTAAGTATAGTGAGAATACACTAAAAACTAAAAAGACAATGAAAAAACTTGTTTTAAAGCGACTTGTGATTGTTATCGCCAGTATTCTTATAGTTGTAATTCTTGCTGAGGCGGGTGTGCGAAAGTTTCTTCCACAGCTAACATATTCTAAAGCGTATCACGATACCTTTACCTGTTTTACAGATAATCCTTGGATCCCTTTTACGTTAAAAAGTAATTCTGTATGCGATATGAAATCACCTTGGGGAGAGTTTGATACGGTCGCCCACATAAATAGTAATGGGTATAGAGGAAAGGAGTTTCAAATAGAAAAGGAGCCAGGAGTAAAAAGAATTTTAATGTTGGGAGACTCATTTGCATTCGGACAAGGAGTTTCTGATACAGAAACCTATTCCAGTTATGCAGAAAGGTACTTACATCAAAAAGGAGTAGAAAAAGCAGAGGTGATAAATGCTGGATACGCTGATTCTTTCAGTCCTGATAGTTATTATGTCTACCTCAAAAAATATGGACTCAAACTTAAACCTGATGTTATCGTTGTTAGTTTGTTTGTCTATAACGATATTACTGATCTTGAGGAAACAGTGTGGGACAGCGTTGATTCTGATTTTCTTCCAGAACGAATAGTATCGTGTTGTAGATACTTCGGAAATGGAACACTTAAGAATAAAGAACTATCGATAAAATATACCATCCCAATACTTCGTGAATCCGAGTTATTTCAACTTGCATTTAATACCATCAATACTAAACTGCATTTAAACCTAGATCCTTCCTTTGGGATAATGAAGAAAGATATGTACGCTGGATGCGTGTTAAGTCCAGAGTGTATTCAAATGTTTCAAGCAGAAAAGGACAGAGTGATCCACGTATTACAGGGAATGAATACGCTTGCAAAAGAGAACGATAGCACATTAATAGTTATGCTTATTCCAGCAAGTTATCAAGTCTATCCGCAGATGAGTGAAGATTATTGGAACTTGGTTCCACTAGTGAAAGGAAATGAGTCTTTTATCCAGGAACATCTCAAGCAGATTATGAATAGAGAGTCGATTTCACAAATTAATTTATTACCTTTTTTTGAAAAAGAAAAAGAGAATGCTCAATTATTTTTTCAATACGATGACCATTTTACTCCAGCTGGAAATAAGGTTGCGGGAGAAACTATTGGACAATATATACTAGATAATCGTTATTTAGATTAAGATAGTTATAGTAATTTCTGCTATGAAAAAAATATTATTTCGTCTTCTACTCGTATTATTTAGTCTCATCCTCAGTCTCGGCATAGGGGAATGGGTTGTAAAAAAAGTGAAACCGCAACTGACATACACCCAAGCATATAAGGCCTCTGCTGATTGCGCAACAGATGATCCGTATCTGCCGTTTGTGCTCAAGAAAAATTATAAATGTCACATGGTCTCTGTGAATAAAGAATTTGATATCAACGCAACAATCAATAGTATGGGATATAGAGGACCAGAATTTCCTGTAGAGAAGCCCCCAGGGAAAAAGAGAATTCTTCTTCTTGGAGACTCGTTTACATTTGGGCATGGAGCTGATGATACCCATACTTTTGCGTACCTTACACAGCAGTATTTAGAGAAGTCTGGTCGCAGTGATGTAGAAATAATTAATGCTGGATACGCTGACAGTTTCTCACCTGACAGTTATTACGCATATCTAACACACTACGGTATGAAGTTGCAGCCTGACGCTATCGTTCTTTCATTTTTTGTCTACAACGATATTTCAGATTTGGAAGAAACGGTGTGGGAACGTACCAACGAAAAGGGTTTACCGGACAAAATAGCATCTTGCTGTAAAATATACGGAAACGGAAAAATGCATAATAAGTATCTGTCACCGAAATATTCAATCCCAGTTCTTCGAGAATCTCATTTGTTTTTACTCCTCTATAACACAGTGAACTCGCGATTCCATATATTTAAAGAATCCTCCTTTCGTCTAAAACGTGAAGATCTTTCCGGATGCGTGCTTAATAGGGGATGTATAAATGCGTATTCGCAGGAAGAAGAGAAGGTGAGGAAGGTACTTCTAGGAATTTCTGAAATCGCCAAACAGCACAATATCCCATTCTACGTAATGCTTATTCCAGCAAGTTATCAAGTCTATCCCGAACAAAGATTCGTCTACTGGTATGCAGTTCCGCTTGAAAAAGGGAATGAAGACTTTTTCCAAAAAAGAATGGGAGAGTTCTTCTCCTCGAACTCAATTGCTTACCTGGATCTTCTACCACCATTTATAAAAGAAAGAGATGAAAAAAAACTTTTTTACGATATGGATGGACACTTTACGAATGATGGGAACGATCTGGCTGCCAAAAATTTATCAGATTTCATTTCTAAGGAATATTTGCAAAATAAGTAAAACGAAAAGCTATGAAACGACGAGTAGCATGCTTTCTCATAATAGCTTTAACACTTATCGGTGGATTTTTCTATCGAAGTTATCTCGCTTCATCTAACGATACACAGATTTATTATGATATGGCCTCCTATGACAGAATGGCAAAAGATATCGTCGGTGGTCAGTTTGGAGCAGACTGTTGTGACCATAACGCTGGGTATTCATTATTCTTAGCCGGTATATATAAAGTATTTGGGGAGAATAATACTACCGCATTTCAGACGATTCAGATATTTCTTGATCTTCTTTCAGGAGTTCTTATCTATTTTTCTGCAAAAGAACTTTTTTCAAAACGAGCTGCTATTTTTTCTTACATCTTCTATATCATAAATCCATTTACCTCTTCGTATACCGGGCTTCGTCTTGCTGAAACGTTCTCTATTTTTCTGGTTGCTGTGATTGCATTTGTTATAACGAGAAAAAATTTCACAATCAAGCCTTTCTACTGGATAATCATTGGACTACTACTTGGCTATTTTCTATTCACCCGAGTTTCCGCTTCACTTTCAGTCTATCTTTTCATCGGAAGTCTTTTCCTATTTGTATTAAAAGGGAAACGAAAAATAGCGTTTCTTATACTTTGCTTTATAGGATTTTTTATTACATCGCTCTATTCTTTAGGAGCATACTATCATTACTTTCATAAAATCAGCTTAACTCCTCCATATCCCGGTGCTGGGGCGGCATTTTACTGGAATTTCTATAACGATCGATATCCAGAAC
>CAZYQZ010000158.1:0-3453 GCA_964649915.1 uncultured Gammaproteobacteria bacterium
TTCTGATCCAACGCGGCGTAATATTCTTGAACGACTTACCTTGAGGGTGCTTACAGTCTCTGAAGTTGCACAGTCATACGATATGTCCCTTCCAGCAATTTCCAAACATTTACGAGTACTTGAGGGAGCACATCTTATAAAACGAAATAAATATGGTAGAGAACATAAATTATATTTCGAACCAAAAACTATGAAAACCGCATCTGAATATATAAATCACTATAAGAAATATTGGAATAAACAACTTGATCAATTAGAAAAATTTTTAGCTAACCCTCCGGTAACGAGGGAAGTGAAGAAAAAAGGGAGGTGAGTGTGCATGGATCGAAAACAACTGACTATCACTAGAGTTCTTAATGCACCTATAGAAAAAGTTTGGGATGCATGGACTAATCCAGAAAGTCTGAAACAATGGAAATCACCTGAGGGGATGACAGTGCCAGAGGTTACGATTGATCTAGTAGTAGGAGGTACATACCGTGTTGTTATGGAAGGACACGACAACTCGTATCCTAATTATAATGGAACCACGGTAGTGGGAGGCTCGTACATGGAGATTGAGAAGCCGACAAAGCTTGTTTATACCTGGCTTTGGGAAGGAGCTCCAGCCGAAACTCATACAACCACAGTTACTATTCAATTAAAAAGCCTGGATAAAACAAAGACAGAGTTAGTTCTTACACATTCTGGATTTGCGGATGACAATATGAAAGTTGAACATGACAGTGGATGGATGTCGACTCTCAAGAAGTTAGATCAATTTCTTAGTATATAAATAGTTTATTTGAAAGGTGGTGAATATTTTTATGAAAAAATTTATGGTTTTATATAACTCACCAGCTGGTGCAGAAGAAAACATGAAAGTCACCCCAGAGCAGACAAAAATTGTAATGGACGCATGGATGGCTTGGTCCACAAAGTGCGGAAGCGCATTGGTTGACATGGGTTCTCCTCTTGGAATGGGAGAGAAATATACAAATGCTGGAAGCTCAAAAAGTGAGAGTAAAGTTTCCGGATATTCATTTCTCCAAGCTGAATCTATGGATTCCGTGAAAGAACTTCTTGAGGGACACCCACATCTTATGATGAAGGGTGCAGAGATAGAAGTACACGAAGTATTACCGATGTAATTCTAAAAGGTAGAATAGAAAATAAACAATATATCCCGCTTCATCGGCGGGATATTTGTTTTCTTATGCCTGAGCCTGAGGTGAGTTATTTTTTACCTTTCTTTGTCGCAGTTTTTCCCACCACCACGGTACAGTAAACATCGGGCCAAAGAGTGTACCTAGTCCTGAAAGTAACTTCACGTGCATAGCTGAGAGGCCAAAGGCATTATTTACCGTAATTCCTAAGATCTTCGTAGTTAACCCATCTGAGACCGAGACGTCATAGGTACCTGTTTTTCGCGGTGTCACAATCCAAGAAATCGAACCAGTTTTCTTTACGGGTAACACAATTTTTTGTTCACTGTTGGAAGGAGAACTATCAAATCCGGGCGCAGATAGAGTAATCAGGGATTCACATGTAGTATCTGTCGGATTGGTTGTTTCCAGAACGAGTGCTTGTGATGCATTTTCTGACATGACCCGCTCCAGCGTATTTATTTTCCATTCACATAGCGGGGGACCATCCACTACACCATGAGCTACTTTGGTACTGTCACGTGAGATGGCGATTTGCTGTTGTGAGAAAATACTACGCAGTGAAAGGATTCCTCCCAAACACAGAAGAATTCCAAGTATACTAATGATAATTTTTTTCATAGATTTAGTTTAGTATATAGTATTTTTTGAAATTTTTGGAATTATGTATGAAAAAGAAAATGAGGCGGTACGATGTCCCGCATGGGCCAAACACTTATGCGGAGGGGGTACGATTCGAACGTACGCTCCTGCAATGCAGGAACCTACACGAGAATCTCGGTGGGTGCAATAGTCCAGGCTATGCGACCCCTCCAAAACCTAGTACAAGAGGCGATTTTATAGGTATTTTGGTCCTATGTCAAATTTTAGAGTAATGGGAGAAAATTTGAAGCAGTTGTAGAAATATTCTGGGGAAAAAAGGTATAATAAACGATCTGGCAAAAGACCAATATGGGACACCAAGATGACTTGCTATCTCCATCCTCAACTGGTACACCAGGTACCCCATCAGTGGCATATACCGATGAAGAAAATGTCATAGAGAATCGAGCCAATCAATCCTACAAAGCCTTCGATCTGGGTACAGTCAGAAGTGATGTAGAAATCACAGCAGATCTTTTTGAGAAGTATAAAACCAAGGTATTTACCGCCCGTCCGAATATCGGAAGCCTCTATACACAAAATAGTACGACTCCCATATACTCGTATTCCAAAAGTCATATCCGGGAAAATCGCGGTAGTGTCATCAAGGCACGAAAAAATGATTTTATTATTTCAGTGAAGGAGCATATCAGGAAAGTCTTGGGAAATGGGGTGGCAGAAAGTGTAGGAAAACAGCTGAAAGAGAATCACAGTATTGCTACAGCTCAGCATGTTTCGCCCTTTAGTCATCCCGACTCTATCAATGCTATTTTGGAAAACGCTCTTCCATATTTTGACAATCATAATCCTAATTTTAAAAACGTTCTCGTGTTTGCCTGTGCAGGGGTTTCCCTCAATAACATCAAGTTTCCACGGGGACATCTTTTCCATAGTTTTATAAACGGCACCATGCACACAAACCAGGTATCCTTCTTCGGACATAGCGAGGACGCGCGTCCCGTCATTCATCATCCGCCGTACAGTGTCGATGCAATTATCGAAATCCGAAATTCACTGATGAAATTACTCCGTGAGGAAAAAATAACGAAAGACGTATATGAGAAACTGACGTTTATTTTTGAAAAAATATATAATATGCCGCATCCTCTTTCAGCGAATAATTATTCAGATCAGCTGACCATAACTAACTATTGGTTCTTCAAAGAAGTATTCTCCCAGTATAAGAGAGCAGTGCCATCTCTTGTATATCTTTCACAAGAGAAGGTCGCTCTAGACCTGCTTTGTACATATCACCTACACTCCGATACCACAATTCATAAACTGCTTTTTGACCATTCGGTCTATCCACTGATTGGTACGCATTTTGAAGGTGTCAGGGGGGCGTTTTCTCAAGAAAAGGGACTGGGTACATATCTTTTCTGGGGAATGTCAAAGAAAACGAATTACAGAGTTCAACTTTGGAGAGATGGAAATGTACTTAGAGCAAAAGATGGTAGTTTTTCGATAGAACTGACTCCAGATGCGATAGAAGAGGCGATTGCCAAAAATGAGTTGATTCCCAGTGTCATGCTGACGTTTTGTATTCTTGCATTCTATTACGGTATGTTTCTTAGTGGCGGATATGAACAGACAAGTTATCTTACCCAGTCGATGAAAAGTTATCTGGCAATTTTGACGTCACTTCAAGATAGTGAGAGTATTGCAG
>CAZYQZ010000159.1:0-3445 GCA_964649915.1 uncultured Gammaproteobacteria bacterium
TCAGCAGATATTTGGAGAGGTCCCATAGTTGGTCTAGTGCGGCGGTCTTGAAAACCGCTAGGGCTGCAAGGTCCTCGCGAGTTCGAATCTCGCCCTCTCCGCTCGTATGAACGATGTAAAGATCGACTCTACATGGAAAGCAGTATTACAACAAGAGTTTGGAAAAGCATATTGGGAATCCTTAACCTCGTTTGTACGAGATCAATATAAAGCTACGCTTGTCTATCCTCCAGCAAAAAACATCTTCCGAGCCTTTGATCTTTGCCCATTTGACGCGGTGAAAGTAGTTATTGTAGGACAAGATCCCTACCATGGTCCGAAACAGGCAAACGGTCTCTCGTTTGCGGTGAATGATGGAATCAATCTCCCACCTTCTCTTAAAAATATTTTTAAAGAGATTCAAAACGATATTGGAATAACTCCTTCATATTCAGGTGATCTTTCTCGTTGGGCAAAACAGGGGGTTCTTATGTTAAATAGTGTGTTGACCGTTTCAGCAGGAAGTCCCGCATCACATGCCGGAAAAGGGTGGGAGCAGTTTACTGATGCAGCCATTCATGCTCTGAACTCGAAAAAAACCAACATCGTGTATCTTTTATGGGGAAAGTACGCTCAAAATAAAGGAGTGGTGATTGATAGAGAAAGAAATCTGGTATTATCTTCAGGTCATCCTTCCCCCTACTCAGTTCATCTTTTTTCTGGAAACCATCACTTTAGTTTGTGTAATCAATATCTTATTGATCATCAAAAAACTCCTATTGATTGGCGATAAGAATAAACTTCCTCTTTGGTATACTTATGTATTATGAGGTTTTACGAAGACACGAAAAGATCACTATTAAAGGCTATTACTTTTCGAGCATTGATTCTTATTACTGATGCGATTGTCATTTATCTCATTACAAAAAGAATGGATCTGACAGTGGGTGTTGTTATCATTTCCAACCTAACCAGTACAGTATTATATTTCCTCCATGAGAGAGCGTGGAATCATGTCCATTTAGGAAAATATCATCACCCAAAGAAGAGGTAGGGTGTATTTAATAGTTATTTTCTAACCAGTAGAATTCCAAATGGCGTATCTCTTCCAGGGCCAGCTAGGTACCGTCCTGATTGCCAGAGAGCTGTTGATCCTCCGCTATCAAGATTAAGAGCATACTGAATTCCCATTGTTTTTAGTACATGAGCACCCTCTGCAACCGTTGCGTTATAGACAATTCCGATATACACAGTATTTCCTGTTGTTGCGATAAAACTTCGGGGACCCTTACCTCCTTTTTTCGGATCTCCGTCTCCGCCAAAAACAATGGAGTTATTACTAACAAGGAGGGGTTGGTTCGCGATAACACTATCAACACCGGTATCTCGTCCCCATTCCAGTGATTGTCCTACCCAGCGAGCTCCACCTCCGGAAAAAATTACCGCTGGAACCGTACTATACACATTATTTCCAGAGTTAAAGTACACTTTATTTTTGTTCATAAGAAGTGTATCAAAAGAATTTGTTTTTCCAGCACAACTTGGGTACGATGCTGGACAAAAGTACGGTCCGTTCACTCCTGCGTATGCTCCAGAGCGAGCCGCATAATTTCCCAGTGAATCAACGGGACAATTGTCGCTACAGTCTCCGTTTGAAGCTGTATCAACAACTACCTTTGTCGAATTAAGATCTGCAGAGATAATATCAACCATGAACGTTCCAACATCACTATCGACACTTTGGCGTCTATACCCAGAGGAGGGAGCAGTGTTAATTGAGGTAACGTTTGATGGAATGCTAAAACTTGCAGTTAATTCATCCTGTAATTTTTGTATATCCAGACTGAGTTGTTTATTTTTCGCGCTTGCTGAGGCATAGTTTCGTTGTGATAAAAGAGTGAGAATTTGTGCAAACAACTGATCAAGAGGAGTAGTTTTCTTCGTTGACTTATCCTTCAACTTGAGAAGATCTTCGTACGTTGTGACAGCTTCTTTGTATTGTACTTCTATTTCTTTAATATCCTTTTCAAGTTGTTGATTTTTGAGATATTGATCCTGATTTTTCAGTGTCATTAAGTCTTTTTGTGTCGTATCGAGTAATTTTTTCGTCGTTAATAAGTTTTGATCTACGAGTGTCTTTTTTTTCGCAAGAGAAGTAAGTTGAAAATAAAAAAGTGCGCACAGTCCTACAGTCGCACCAGCAATAAAGAAATTCTTCACGATCGTTATCTTATGAGGGAACATAGGTACCATGTGTGTCTTTTATCTATTGTACGTAGAGAGCAACTGATCTTTCAAGGATAAATCTAGTAATTGTATTTTGATTTGTTACAATAAATATATGGAAGAGCATCACACTGTTGATTCATTAAAAGATAAGCCGAATCTCAATGAGGTACTTCTTGAATGGAAAGGGCCGTCCTATCCTTTTAAAAAGAGAGATCGCATGTTCTTCCAAACGGTCGCAGCCTTAACTATCCTTCTTGTTGTTATCGTTTTTTTTCTTCATGAATTTCTATTAATAGGTGTGATATTGTCAGTTGCCTTCGTTGTCTATGTAATCTCATCCGTTCCTCCGATTGAAGTTGCTCATAAAATAACGCCTCTTGGTCTTGATAATGCAGAAAAACTGTTTCATTGGCAGGAACTATATGCGTTTTGGTTTACAAAAAAATGGGGCTTTACGACTCTTATTGTTCAAACGAGACTTCCGTTTCCAGCTCAAATACACGCTGTATTAAGCGGCGTTTCTGAGGAGAAGGTAAAAGAAATCGTGGGAAAATATCTTCTTCATATGGATAAACCCCCGAAAAGCTGGGTAGACTCTGCGTCGGACTGGTTAAGTAATAAAGTTCCCCTAGAAGCTCGTTCCTAACTTCATTTCTGGTACTTTCAGCTTCAAAATACTATAATACAGAAATACTCAGGCGCTCATAGCTTAATGGATAGAGTAGCGGTTTGCGGAACCGCTGATCCCAGTTCGATTCTGGGTGGGCGCGCAACATACAAAATCGGAGATTTTACATTAATAAATTAGGGAGGAGTGCCGGAGTGGTCGAACGGGCTTGTCTCGAAAACAGGTATGGCCGCAAGGTCATCAGAGGTTCGAATCCTCTCTCCTCCGCACGCTATCATGTATGAAAAAAGAATTTTCGGCAGGTGGTATAGTATTTCAAAAAAAAGAAGACAAGATGTATTGGTTGATGTCGCAGCATTCTCAACATAAAGGATGGGTATTTCCAAAAGGAATGATCGGAGACTTTATAGAGGGTGAATCAAAAGTAGAAACAGCACTTCGCGAAGTGAAAGAAGAAACGGGAGTTGAGGGTAAAATAGTTGTGGAGCTAAAGAATCCCGTATCGTATTGGTATGTCTGGGAGGGTGAAAAGCGGTATAAAACAGTCTACTATTTTCTGATGGAATTTGTTTCGGGCGACATAACAGACCATGATGATGAAATGTCTGC
>CAZYQZ010000160.1:0-3433 GCA_964649915.1 uncultured Gammaproteobacteria bacterium
TATATAATGAACCACTAATAAAGAAAATATTTATTATTAAATTCAGTTTATTAAAAAAAATATTTTTAATTAAAATCCGTTACCATAAAAAAAAAATCTATTTTTTTCCAAATACAATAAATAAAGTATTTTGTATTTTTTTTAATTGTTTATAGACATTACGGATTTCATTTTTCCAATGGCGATGCATTCGCTCAGTATTTGTTTCTCCCTTTCCGATAGTTCCTATTCCACCCGCTTGCTGTGACAGTTCCATTCCCATACCAAAAATTCGCGGTCCCATATGCCTCATGAATGCAAGTTTGATTTGAAGCTTGGCCTCGGCAGTAGCAGCATGTTTACTAAAAATGTGTAGTATCAAATCACTTCTATCCCATACTTCAATTTTTGAGTTGGAGCGTTCAAATATTTTTTTAAGTGTAAATAGTTGTCCAGGTTTTACGTTATCGTTAATAACGACAATTTCAATCTGTTCTTTTTGTATTGTATCTGCAACTTCCTGCGCTTTTCCTGTTCCGATAAACGTTGCATGATCACGTCGAGTACTATTTTGGGAGGTTGCAGCAAATACTTCGCCACCATACGCACTAACAAGAGATTGTGCCTCTTCAAATGTAGCAAAGGTTCGCTCTTTATCTTGTCTTGGTGGAACAAGCCCAACAAGCATAAATCGAGGAGTATGGGCTATTGGAATCATAATCTGTAGAAAAACTAGTTATAACCTGACACTCTTATTCACATCCACTACCAAGTCCACCAACACAACTTTCGGTTGGAGGCTTACCACGCTCAGGACATTTCTCAGAATACATACAGGCAGAATCGGAAACAGATTGAATTTGTTTCTCTACTTCAGTCGCCACATCGCTACCATAGGTAATCAGAATTCTGTCTAGATCTGACGGCACATATTTTTCATATGACTCATTCGCTTTGCCGTTTACATATAAATGTGGACCAGCCGATCCTCTGTCTGTATTACAAAATTTTTCACCTGTGTCCAGTGTGAGACATTCTTTTGTAAAAGAAATTTTAAGTGAAGTGAAGAAATCTCCAAGTGTCAAACCTTTCTTGTGCAAATGAATCACGTCCCCCACCCCATCATGTAAATGGACATATTCATTGAGTTCTTTTCCTTCTTTAGATTGATACTTATCAAGTGTAAAATCAATCGGTTTACCATTGAGTACGACCTTTAAATTGGCGTGCGCGTGATACTTTTCAACCGGTGCCTGACTTATCGGTGACTGGAGTATCGCTGCTTTTATAAGAGTTTTAAAGTCATCATACGACTGTGGATTACCCAATTTCTGTCCGTTGAGATAGAAAGTAGGTGTTGAATTTACCCCCAAAGTTGTACCATCTTGACTGTCACGCTCGATCTTCTTTTTAATCGTATCCAGCTCCATGTCTTTTTTAAATGTATCTACGTCTAACTGTAATTCTTTCGCATATTTTAAGAAAATATCAGCTGGCTTTGATGATTCGGACCATTCATCTTGATGAGTATAGAGCTTATCTTCCATCTCGAAGAATTTATGCTGGAGTCCTGCAGCCTCAGCTGCATATGCAGCAGGGACAGCATTTATATGTTGCTGCAATGGAAAATGACGATACACAAAAGAGGTTTCGCTTCCGAGTTCGGCAAGAAGTTGTTTTACCAGAAGATAGTATGCACCACAAGCTGGACACTGAAAATCAGCAAATTCGACAAGTTGCGCTTTGGCTGATGAAGTAGCATTTAGAATCTGACTGTCTTCCCGTACTAAAATTGTTTGATCCACTTTCGGACCAGACGATATTGTTGCTGGTCGAGTAGCAAAAAATATGCCCCCCACGATAATAGCAATAGTTGCCACCCCAATTCCAAGAATTATTTTAAGTTCACTTGTCATATATCGTGCTGCCTATTGTAGCATAAAAGAGAGGAATCACAATGTATTAAGCGTTACATTTTTAATGTGATCCACCTCAGGTTTTTGACTATTGGGTAGCAGTATTATACTGATGACATCTATTCGCATAGATGAGGGAAGTTGGGGGTGAAGTAATTTGTAATAGTGAGCTGTTTGACTTAAGGTATGAAGCTTGTATGAAGTCACCGCCTCCGTTGGTAATCCATAGAAAAGCGTGGATCTTGTTTTTACCTCAATAAAGACCACCGTGTTTCTATCTAGACAGATAATGTCGATCTCCCCAGGACGATTTTTGAAATTACGATCAAGAAGTGTATACCCAAGTTTTTGAAGATAAGAAACGGCGATATCCTCGCCTTTTTTGCCAAGAAAAAGATTATTTTGCTTCCGCACTTGCTTCATCAAGAGGTTTTTGAGCTGGCTCCTTAGCCTTTTTAGTTGCTTTAGGAGCTGTCTTCTTCACTATCTTTTCTTTTCCGACGTTTTCCGCTTCTTTTCCAAGCTTATTTCGAAGGTAGTACAGTTTTGCTCGACGAACTTCTGTCTCTTTTTTCACAACTATTTTTTTGACCCATGGAGATATAAGAGGGAAAATTCTTTCGACCCCTATTTTGCCCGCTGCTATTCTTCGAACTACAAATGATATATTCTCTTTTCTCCCCTTAATACCAATGACTATTCCCTGGAAAATTTGAATACGTTCTCTGACCTCTTCTTTTACTTCTTTCTTTGCTTTTCCAGAAACTTTTTCCTTCTCAAGAAGTCTATAGTGAACTTCTACGGTATCACCGACGTGAAATGAAACTCCCATATGTGTGGCTGTGTTTGCCATAATTTGGGTATTGTATCAAAAAGCGTTCAGACTCGCAACGGTATATTAAGAAATCTCCTCCACATTATGTGATTTACTCTCTCGAAAGCCCGCCTCCGTAATACGAGTAAATCGAGCGTTTTTTTGTAATTGAGGGATAGTAAATGCGTTACAATAACTCATTCCTGAACGAAGTGCACCTACTAACTGGTGCACAACGTCTCTAACGTTTCCTTTATATGGAATAAGTGCCTCAACTCCTTCTGCCACTACCGTGTTAAGTTGAGCCTCATCCACAAACTCTCCACTTTCAAGTTTTCGATCAGCAACAGCGAGGAAAGACGCAGCTCCTCTATGTACTTTAAATTTCATTCCTTTGCGCATAATAATTCCCCCGGGAGATTCGTCAGTTCCTGCAAACCACCCCGCAAGCATACAGGCTGATGCCCCCGCAGCAAGCGCTTTTGTAATATCTCCAGGAAAGTTTGTTCCTCCGTCTGCGATAATTGTTGTTTTGGAGTTTTTGGTTGCCTCTTTTGCTTCCATTACCGCAGAAAGTTGGGGGTATCCCACACCCGCAACCATCCGAGTCGTACACAATCCTCCAGGACCTATTCCAATCTTCACGGCATCAACTCCGATTTTTATTAAGTCCTTTACTCCACTAGCTGTAGCTATGTTACCTCCGATAAGATCAATATCTTTA
>CAZYQZ010000161.1:0-3416 GCA_964649915.1 uncultured Gammaproteobacteria bacterium
GTTTTGAATTTTTAAATTTCCTGAGATAAAAGCATTAATAATTGTTGGTAGTTCACCTGCTGTCTTTATAAATAAACTGCTATACAGCTCTCCAGTTGTCTCATGTGAAAAGGGGAATTCCTTCTGCCAGAGAATATCTCCCGTATCAAGTCCAGCATCCATAGTAATAACACTTACCCACGCGCTTGTTGCCCCTAAGAGAATCGTATATTGTACTGGAGAAGCTCCCCGAAGATTAGGAAGGCGAGAGAAGTGAATATTAAGCATTCCGTGCTTTGCAGTAGTGAGAACAGATGGTGGTATGATCATTCCAAAATCCGATACAATTCCAATTGTGGCTTTAAGCGATATCAACTCAGTAGTGAGGTTTTGTAGTTGTAACTTTGTTTCTGGTGTATAGACAGGAAGATGGTGCTCTAAGGCAGTCTTGTGAATCAGAGAATTTTTTTTTGTCACAATTGCGACTATTGTAGCGCATGATTGTAACGATTGAAGTATCGGTATACAGTAGGCAGATGAACCGAAGAATACTATTCGTATTGAAGAATTCATAATCATGAGTAATATACGGAGATGTTTTTCATACTCAATACTTCGTTCATAATTTTCAACTACCTACCATTTAGATTTTGATCTCAACTAATTCTTCTTTCCCATCATCTTTTTCTTCGATTTTATAAATTTTTTCATGTTGCTCTAAAACCCGCGTTGTAAACAAGATACCATTTAAGTGATCTGTTTCATGTTGAATAATAGTTGCCATAAAACCAGAATACTTCTTCTCATGAGTTTTTCCTGACACGTCGATATATCGTAACTGAACACTTTTTGCTCGGGCGACATGACCCCATACATTATCAATTGATAAACACCCCTCCAAGTTCTTTTCATCTTTTGGGTGTTTTCCTTTTGTTTCTCTTTGAATAAAGTCTTTTTCTGAAGAACTCCAGGTAATTTGTGGGTTAAGAAATATCTCAAGTTGACTATCTGGTGATGACTTTGTAATAAAAATTGCAAGACTTTCTCCGATCTGTGGAGCAGCAAGTCCAACACCTTTTGGTTTCCTTGTTGCAAGAAGAGTATCTTTCATGTCTTTTAATACCGAAAGAATTTTTTTATCAACTTTTGGAACATTTTTCGTTTTCCTAAGTAAGACGGGTTGTGGTGTTTGTACAATTGGTACTATCATATTCACATCTTCAAATTATTTCCCTAAACTATCCAACAGTTTTATACTTTCGCCGTCGGAAGTGGCAATCTTTGTAAGTATGAACATAAGAGATTCCCTTGCTTTTTCTGGTTGCTTTGTTTCTTTGTAGAATAAGGCAAGAGCATACCACGGATCACGATAATCAGGTTTAAGAGTTGTTGCTGTTTCAAGCGCGGTAATTGCTTTTTGATTTTCACCAACCTTTCCATATAATACCCCCAGATTATAAAATATTTTTGGATCTGTTGGTGAAAGCATGGATGCTTTTACGAGCGCTTGAATCGAATCTCCTATATACTTCTGGTCAATTTCCGATAAGGCATGATACATGCGTGTTCGCGTCTTATAAAAGTTCACATTATATGGAGAAGTTTGAATTGCGAGGTTACTTGTCAGAATAGCTTCACTAGCAAGTTGTGCTGCAAGTGTTGACTCTTTTTGTTCAAATGCTGCGACCGAGAGAATGGCGCTTGGATAGGAAATTTCATCATAATAGAGAATCTCTTGCGGGTTCAGCGTGACTGCTTGTTTAAGAAATTGGTATGCATTCAAAAAATCTCCTGACCGACTACTTTGATATCCTCGTGCATAAAAGACATCGGCAAGCCACATTCGGGAAATGGTAACTATAATCCACAAGCCGATAAGGATTGGAATTATTGTTAGTACTGTATTACCAATTCCAGTTTTTTTTGTTTCTGAAACTTTTTGGGGAATGCGTATGAAACGAGCTTCATACTCGAAGGATAGTACGCAAAGTGCTGGAATCAAGAAAAAGAAAATTTGTATTGCAACTACAGAAAACCCTAAGAAATTTGTAATAAGAATAGTAATCCATCCAAAAAAAAGAGCAGAAATGAATACGATATCCACATCTTTCAAATGAGTAGTTTTTTTATCAACAGAAAGATATTGTATGATTTTTTTAATAACCCAGAAGATAAAGATAGAAATAAGAAGAAGGTAGGAGCCAAGGCCGATAAGCCCTGTTGTTGCAGCGTAATTCAGATACTCGTTATGTGCCTTGTTATAAAGAAAATCCCATTCCGAAGTCATATTATGTTCAATTGGTCTGAATTGGTAATACGAATAGGCAAACGTTTCTACGCCAGATCCAAACAGGGGATAGTGTTTGGTAATCTCCAGAGCCCCTTTCCAGACAATTTTTCGAATATTTCCTGAATCTGTGATTCCTGTTTCTAAAACTGTTCCAGAAGGTGGTTGCGCTACGGTGATAGGCGCTGACTGCTTTGAAGCGGTGATATTTTTGAGTGTAAAGCGGTCAAGTGCAGCAAATGGAAAGCCGTAATAACTGTTAAGAGCTAAAAATGAGATAAGCAAAATTCCAATAAGTTTTAAGGCTTGTCTCTTGTAAAGCAGAATGAGTGTTGTGCAAAAGAAGAGAATACCTATCCAAGCAGCGATGAAACCAGACCGAGATCGGGTAAACAGTATCGTCATATAAAATAGGAGAGCCCCAGCCCAATAAAAAATTCTTAAAAAGCGTTCTTTAAGAGGTGTATGGACGATCTGTGAGTTAGTCCGGTGAAGTACTTTTTCTACGTAACCCCATCCCATACCAAGAATAAGAAGGAGTGTTACTGATATATAGGCAGCAAGCCAATTTGGTTGTCCAAGTGTTGAAAATACTCTATTTTGCACATCCTGAATCCAGATATGTTTATCGATCCCAAGATGTTGTGCAACCGCGTATGTACAAATAAGTAGAGCGCTGGAGATTATACTGACTACGTAGGAACGTACATTTTCTCTACGAATATTTGAAACAAAGGCATAATATAATCCTATATACGTCACAATTGATATCAAACCACCATTAAAGCGTGAATAGTATCCAAAAAGTGACACATGCGTATCTATTGAAAATACTGTTGAAATAACTTGAGAGAGTAAAAAAAGCAGTAGAGGAATATCCAAGGGTGTACGTCGTATCAGAATTTGTTTTTGAGAAACCATTTTTATAACCCATGAGGAAATAATCATGGTAGCAAGAATGTATGTTGCCATCATCTTGTTGTACTCAAATAATTCGTAGTTTAATGGCGTGAGAAGAAGGGGAACAAGAAAAAAAAGGAGAAAAAATCCCGTTTTGATAAAGAAATCTACGATAGATATACGCGCTGATTTCATTGTTTCATTCTACCCCATCGAATAAAAAAGGGCAAAATGCGGTTTTTTCTTTCAT
>CAZYQZ010000162.1:0-3415 GCA_964649915.1 uncultured Gammaproteobacteria bacterium
ATCGCCGCCGGCGACGTCGTCATCGGCGCCATCGGGCGCGAGGGCAACGACGCCGCCACCGCCGACACGGACAGCAGCAACGGCACGTGGGGCGCCCAGCAGGCCAGCGGCGTCGGCACGACGACGAGCGGCGCCCAGGTGGCGAGCCAGGCCAAGGTCGTGCTCGCGTCGGGCACGCAGACCTACAACCCGACCTTCGGCGCCTCTCGCGACGGGGCCGAGGCGTGGGTGTCCATCGTCCAGTCGGTCGCGTCCGTCACGGCGACCCCAGGCGTGGCGTCGCTCGCCCTGACAGGCTACGCCCCGGCCGTCGGCCAGGGCGTCGTCCCGGCCACGGCGTCGCTCGCGCTGACCGCATACGCCCCCTCGGCCGTCATCGGCGTGCGTGCGGTCCCCGCGACCGCTGCGCTCGCGCTCGCGACCTTCGCCCCGACCGTCACGGCCACGGCGCACCAGACCGTCACCCCAGGCACCGCGAGCCTCGCCACCACGGCCCACGCGCCCGCCGTCACCGCGTCGGACCACAAGGTGGCCACGCCATCCACGGCGGCCCTGTCGCTCACGGCATACGCCCCCACGGTCACGGCGACGGCGCACGTCACGGCCACGCCGTCGACCGCCACGCTCGCCCTGGCGGCGCTCGCCCCGACCGTCACGGCAGGGGACGCGCAGGCGGTCACCCCGGGCACCGCATCGCTCGCCCTGACGGCCTTCGCGCCCGCCGTGACCGCCACGGCCCACGTGGTCGCGACCCCAGGCGCCGCCAGCCTGTCCATGACGGCCTTCGCCCCGGGCGTGGCCATCAGCGACCACAAGGTCGTGACCCCGGCGCCCGCGGCCCTGTCGATGACGGCGTTCGCGCCCGATGTCGTCCTGACGGACCACCAGGTGGTCACGCCCGACCCTGCCGCCCTGTCGCTGTGGGCCTTCGCCCCCGATGTCAGCACCTCGCTGCCGGTCGTCGTCGAGCCGATGACGGCCGCGCTCGCGCTGTCGGGGATGCCGGCCTCGGTGTATGCGGGCCCGCCGTTCGACTGGTACCGCGCGGTCGGCGTGGTCGGTGCCCCGGGCGCGACCGGCGTGGTCACGGTCACGGAGCCGTCGCCCGCCCTCGTCTCCGTCGGCACGACGACGCAGGGCGCCGTGACCGTCGATGCCGTGGATGCGTCCATCGCCACGAGCCCCGAGCCATCAGGAGTCGCATCGTGATCACCCAACGGATCGTCCTGACGCGGGGTGACGACCGCGACATCACCCTGACCATGCCGGCCGGGGCGCAGCTGACGACCGCCCAGTCGGTGCGCTTCACGGCCCGCGACGGCGCCGACGACGTCGTCTGGGAGCAGACCATCACGCCCGAGTCGGACACGGTCGCCGTGGCGCACATCGCCGCTGCCGACTGGGAAGACGACGTCTGGGACGGCGTCGCGTACCCCCGCACGCTGTCCTTCGACTTCCAGGTCGTCGACTCGGCGGGCGAGACCCACACCCCGGCCCAGGGCGTCATCACCGTCGTGGGGGACCAGTCCCGATGAACGTCCTGACCATCGGCACCTTCGACCTGCTCCACGTCGGCCACATCGAGCTGCTGCGCGCGTGCCGGAGGCTCGCCGGCCTCGACGGGCACGTGGTCGTGGCCGTCAACAGCGATGCGTTCGTCGAGCGGTTCAAGGGCCGAGCGCCGGTGCAGTCGCAGCACGACCGCATGGAGATGCTGCGCAACATCCGGGGCGTCGACCTCGTCGTGCGCAACACCGGCGACGAGTACGCGGGGACGGTCATCGGCCGCTACCCCCGGTCCATCCTCGCGGTCGGGGACGACTGGCAGGGCAAGGACTACCTCGGCCAGCTCCACGTGACGCAGGCGTTCCTCGACGAGCGCGGCGTCCGCATCGAGTACGTCCCACGGACCACGGGCGAGTCCACGACGTCCATCCGCGCCCGCATGGCAGGGGCGGCGTGATGGAGACCAAGGACCCACGCCCGGTCCGCGTCGAGTGGCGCCCGGGCATCACCCTCACCGAGTACGCCGCGAAGTGGGTCGACATGGCCCCGCACATCGACGCGCTCACCGCCTACGCCAGTGGGGCCGCGACCATCGTCGAGTTCGGGGTCCGAGGTGGCGTGTCCACGTGGGCCATGCTCAAGGGTCTGCCACCGAGCGGCCGCATCGTGTCCGTCGACAACGACGAGGACGTGTACCGGATGGTGCCGCCGTGGGTGCTCGAGGACGAGCGCCTGGACGTCGTCATCGGGGACGACCTCGTGGTCGACCTGCCCGCCACGGCGGGCCTCGTCGTCATCGACAGTGGCCACGAGTACCAGCAGACGCTCGACGAGCTCGAGAGGGCCGTGACGCTGGGTCCCGAGATGATCCTGCTCCACGACTACCTCTACGCAGAGACGCCCGGGGTGAGGCAGGCGGTGGACGAGTTCACGGCCGCGAACCCCATCGGCTGGCGTCTCGCGACGGTGCATCCATCCCAGTGGGGCCTCGCCGTTCTTGAGTCGAACCTGTGATCGTCCTGTGCCCCAGCAGGGGCAGGCCGGAGCGGGCTAGGGCGGCCATGGAGAGCGCCCGCGTCATGGCGACCGAGCAGATCCGATACCTCGTGCTCGTCGACTGGGACGACCCCACGCTGCCCGAGTACGAGGCTCTCGGTCTGGACGTCATGGAGGTGCCGAGGGGCGGCTACGTGTCGGCGCTCAACGACGCAGCCCTCGTGCTTCACGACCAGACGGACATCATCGGCGCCTACCAGGACGACCTCCTGTTCCGGACGCCCGGGTGGGACGTGCGGGTGCGCGAGACGCTCGCCACCCCCGGCATCGCCTACGGCGACGACCTGCTCCAGGGCGAGTGGCACCCGACCGCGGTGTTCATGTCCACGGCCATCATCCGGGCGCTCGGGTGGCTCGCGCTGCCCACGCTGCGGCACCAGTGGGCCGACGACGTCTGGAAGACGCTGGGAACCGAGGCGGGGTGCCTCCGGTTCATGCCCGACGTGGTCATCGAGCACATCCACCCCGCAGCCGGCAAGGCCGAGATGGACCCCGGCTACGAGCGCGTCTTCGGCGAGAACGACGGCGCGCAGGAGCAGGCGACCAGCGACTACAACGCCTACCACGCATGGCTCGCGGACGGCATGGAGCGCGACGTCGCCGCGGTCAAGGCGGTGCTCGGGTGAGCGACAAGGTGGGAGCCCGGCACGTGGCCGGGCTCCGTCCGAACCCAGTCACGCCCTTGCGAGCGTGTGGGCTCAATCCCCCGCTCAGGTCCGGCGGAGTCCGTGCTGGTATCACCCAGTCACCACACCGAGAGAGCTGGAGCCACCCTCGGCCGCGACCTGCATCGTACCGAACAGTGCGCACGTGGTCAAAGGGGGTGCTGGGGTGAGTGTCCGCTGGTATCACC
>CAZYQZ010000163.1:0-3382 GCA_964649915.1 uncultured Gammaproteobacteria bacterium
GTGTGGGATATATGGTCATGGGTTTACTTTCAATGCTTTCAAAACTTGGATATATTACCGTAGCGGGGGATGAAGTAAAGAGTGCTGTTGCCCACCTGCATACGAAAAACTCTCTTTGGAATCTCGATATTGCTGAAACTTCTAATCCAGCAAAACAACTCACCAAGAAGCTACACGGGAAAATTCCAGTTATCATTGTTGCTGATTTTTTGGAAGGTGCAGCACACGCAATTAGAAATCCAATTCACGAAACCGCAAAGCAATTCGGTCTTAATTTTGTTGTTCCTGAGCTTAATCACCACCTGATGGAAGGATTACAATTCCCTAAACAAGCAAAAGAACTGTTTACATTTCTTTTCATTACTTCAAATCTTTATTTTGAAAGAAACCAAAGACGAATGACTCTTACACGCGAGGTAGTTGAAAAAAATGGAATACAAACAGAACACTTTTCGGTTGATGGTGAAACGAAACTTATTCAGTCAATGGAGCTTTTACAATTAGGAGGGTGGCTGACATTTTACCTTTCTATGCTCAACGGAATAAATCCTTCACCCGTTCCATGGGTAGATTATTTTAAAGCTCAGCTAGTAAAATAAATCTACCACTTACTAAATAGGATAGGATTTGTTACGCTAGTTTTATATGAATGATTTAAAGCATATTCTCTGGTTTGAAGAAGTTGGTAAACATGATACGCCTATTGTTGGTGGTAAAGGCGCAAACTTAGGGGAGATGGTTCAGGCAGGAATTCCAATTCCATATGGCTTCGTTGTAACAGTTGCCTCATATCGCTATTTCATTGAAGCAAATTCACTTCAGCATAGAATTAGCAATCACCTTAAAACAATTGATTTTAAAGACCCAAACAGTCTACAGCGAGTCTCCGCGATTATAAAAAAGGAAGTAATCGAGAGTACAGTTCCTGATGACCTGGCCAAGGAGATTATCGCGTATTACTATGAACTACCCAAAAGAGCGATGGCAAAACATAAAAAGGACGTTCCACTTCACACAAAGCTGAGTGAGCCATTGGTCGCTGTTCGTTCTTCAGCAACAGCAGAGGACTTGCCATCAGCATCGTTTGCAGGACAGCAAGCAACGTTTCTTGATATCAAAGGGGAGGCAAATGTGGTGCAGAAAGTAAAAGAAGCATGGGCGTCACTTTTTGAAGCGCGTGCAATCTTTTACCGCCATGAACAAAACATTGCGTTCTCAAAAGTGGGTATTGCAGTTCCAGTACAACTTATGGTCCGATCGCATGCCTCGGGAGTTATGTTTACCGTGGACCCTCTTACCAACAATAAGAACAAAATAGTTGTTGAAGCAATATACGGTCTGGGTGAGTATATTGTTCAAGGAGTTGTTACACCTGATCATTTTGAAGTCGACAAACATACGTGGGAAATAAGTAATGTAAAAATTGAGACTCAAACGAAAATGCTAGTAAAAGGCGAACATGATGTTCGACAGGAACATATTCCTCACGATAAAGCAACGAAACAGAAAATAACAAATGAGCAGGTAGTTGAGGTAGCGAAGATAGGTGCACAGATAGAAAAACACTATTTCTTTCCCCAAGATATTGAGTGGGCCATTGACCAGGGAATCGTCTATATTGTGCAGTCTCGTCCTATCACAACGATGAAAGCTGTTCAAAAAGAAAACGATAGAGAAGAAATTGCAAAAGATGGAGATAATACCCCTAAAGAAATATTGGTCACAGGAAATCCTGCTTCTCCTGGAATCGCAAGTGGCATCGTGAAAGTTCTGGCAAGCGCAAAAGAGATCGATAAAATAAACAAAGGTGATATTCTTGTCACTGAACAAACCAATCCCGACTTCGTTCCTGCAATGAAGAAAGCAAGCGCGATAGTAACAGAAAAAGGTGGACGAACATCTCATGCAGCGATAGTTTCTCGAGAACTTGGTATTCCAGCAGTTGTTGGTGCGGAGCATGCAACGAAAGTCCTTACGCTGGGTATGGTAGTAACAGTAAATGGAGCGAAGGGTGAAGTATACAGGGGAGCTAGTGTTTCTCCCAACGCAGATGGTAAGCACGCTGCAACAGCTCAAACTACAGAGGAAGCTCATCTTAAAACAGCAACAAAAGTATACGTAAATCTTGCAACTCCAGATCGCGTTGCAGAGATTTCTAAGATGAACGTTGATGGTATCGGACTACTTCGAGCAGAATTCATGATCGCCGATATTGGCATTCACCCAAAGAAGCTTATTAAAGATAAGAAAGAACACGTCTTTATTGACAGTTTGTCCAAAAAGCTTACTACGTTTGCAGAAGCTTTTAATCCGCGTCCTGTTGTCTATCGTGCGACAGATTTTAAAACAAATGAATACAGAAATCTCATTGGTGGAAAGGAATTTGAGCCCGAAGAGGCAAATCCCATGCTCGGATATCGCGGATGCTATCGGTATATTGCGGACCCTGCGGTTTTTGAGCTTGAACTTGAAGCGATTAAGGTTGTCAGAAACAAACATCGCTTGAAAAACTTACACCTTATGATTCCTTTTGTAAGGACAGTGAACGAGCTGATTGAAGTAAAAAAAATAATTGCAGCTTCAGGGTTATCTCGAAGTAGCGATTTTAAATTATGGATGATGGTAGAGATTCCTTCAAACGTTATCCTACTTGATAAGTTTTGTGAAGTAGGAATTGACGGTGTTTCAATCGGATCAAACGATTTAACCATGCTTATTCTAGGAACCGATCGGGATAATCACGAAGTTGCAAAAGAGTTTGATGAGCGAAACGAGGCTGTGTTATGGGCACTCAAACATGTGATAACGACGTGTCATAAATACAAGATTACATGCTCGATCTGTGGACAGGCACCGTCAGATTATCCAGACTTGGTCGAAAAGCTAGTGAACTGGGGAATTACATCAGTATCAGTAAATCCTGACGCGATCACACATACACGACAAGTTGTATCGCATTTTGAGAAACGGTTAGTTGCAAGTAAAGGAAAATGATAGCATCCTACTAAGGGAGAAGCTGTCTATCAATATTTCACTTGCAAAGATTTTTTGTATTAAGTACACTTAATTAAAATACGTTTGCTGCCCATGCAAGACACATTTAAAAAAACGAAAGCCTATTTTAAAGTAGACCCCAACTTCTCAGACTACGAGAAAGAGTATTCATCTTTTGAAGAAAAAAAGTATTTTAACCTCGTCGACTGGTTTGAAAACGGAAAAATAAACGCCGCTCATAACGCTATAGATCGTCATGCCAATTCATGGAGAAAAAATAAAGTAGCACTATATTGGATTGGAGAAAATTCCGAGAAACAAGTCTATACCTTTGAGGACATGAAAAATTTGTCCAACCAGTTTGGTAACTACCTGAAATCCTTAGGTG
>CAZYQZ010000164.1:0-3365 GCA_964649915.1 uncultured Gammaproteobacteria bacterium
GGATTATAAAGATAAAATATTGATCACCAAGCAGCGCATCTGCCGGGAGAGTAACCAGTAAGGGAAAAGTGATTGATTGTCCTGTATTTATAAATGTAGGCTTATCTAGAATATATTCATCGCTTTTGAGCGAAAAGATCGATGGCGAGTGTACTTTTTCAGATAAAACCGGAACTTGCAGTGAACCATCTTGGCTATTAGGGGTAATAGAAACTATCTTGGGAGTAATGATCGTGGGGTCACCGTTATTCGTAATAGTGATGTTCTGTGTAGCACTTTTAGATGGTTTGATAAGTATCTCTATAAGAGGTGGGGAAATAGATAATGAGAAGGTTTGGGCAAAAACTGGAGAACAAGGTATGACCAGAAAGAGGAGACACAGTACAAGTGGTAAGCCTATACGTAGTCGAAATTTTATTTTTTGAATTTGCACTTTAATATCCTGGTATAGCAAGAAATGAAATTGTTGTTTTATAACGCCCAACTGCTTGGAGAGGAGAGATAATAGTCTTGTACGTAATACGTGCTTGGTCTTGTGTCTTATGAGTTTGTGAATCCATGATGGTAACCATAGACTCATTTTTTGTCAGATCAGAAAATGGCCGAAAAAACGTCGAGTCTGTAAAGTCACTCGGTATAAATGAGCCCGACATATTGTACCCCAATCCATATGCTGCATTATTTGTCCATACCTTCGCACGCAGTATAGTACAAGGATCTGAGGGTATGTCACACACAGTTTTTGGTATAGTTGCACCTGAACTAGATGTTAGTGGACCAATCGAAGAGGAATAGAGAGTGTATCCTCGAGACAGACCATTTGAGATCACTATATCGGTGTGTCCAAGTGCCGCTGTATTGGGCGAAAGAGATCCAAGGTCCAGCTGAGTTGAAGAAAGAGAAAAAGTAAATTGACTATCACCACCAAGATATGAAAGTCCCGTCCTCACGATGTATCCAGATGATTGGAATTGTCCAGCAAAATTTTCTCCAACTACATCTTGGATTTTATAGTTTTCTGATTGTTTCTTTCCGGCAGTCATGACGAACCCACCCGAGTCTATTTTGTAGTTATCAGAATCCATTTCCATTGCGAAGATTTCCCTAGGCAGCATGAAAAATAATATACCTATCATGCTGAGGGCAAGTAGAGTGTAGGTGCAGTTAGCCTGCTTACTAGTTAATGGTTGGTTTTCCACTATGGAGGTTATCTATTAATCTAAATTTTCCAGTGCGTGCACTTTTTTATTCAGCTGAGAGAGTTCACGTTTTTGATTTTCCTCTTTCCGATAAATATTTCCTAAGAAAACAGCAAGTGGAGTAAGGAAGGGAAAAGAAAGAAGAATGGCATAATGTGAGAGATCGCTTCGTATTGGTTGTACGAACAAGTAGAAAAGAATAAGAAAAAGTGAGAGAAAGAGTGGAATAGTTGGTTCAAGAAGGAGTGATAGTTCAAAGAGTAGAAAAAAGTTCAGGAAAAAAAGTGGTGAACCAATCGAACCGGTATCCTCTATGACAAGAAGTACTGCCATAGTTGAAACGATGCTCTCTACAAGACGGAAAGATGAGGGTTTAATTTTAAACCGTGTTACCACAAGGATAATCATAAGAACCGCTGTTAATTGTAAGTTATACCCTGAGGTTCCCGGATCCGTAACCCAGAGGAAAATCATGCAGCATGCAAGAAAAAGAAGTATTGTGTGAATCATGATTTTATGATGCATATATCCAGTATATCAAACTCTCTTCATTTGCAAACTGAAGACTTCTTGACCTTGTAATATATGCACCGTAGAGTAGATATATGAAGAGTAAAACCAACAAAAATAAAACTGTCAGTCATAGAATGGCCCTCTTATTACTCCTTGTTCTTGTTCTCATAACCATAAGTGTTGGGTACGTTCTTTCAAGTCAAACACATCTCCCATTTCTTCCAAGTAAAGCAGCAGAGCTATCAGACGATGAGAAAGAGATTAAACGACTAACCGCGAGTCTTCGTAAAGATATGTCGATGCGTGTCAGAGAATCCACGCTTGTTGTTGATGCTCAAAAAAGAAAGGAACTTCTAGAGAAGCTCCTCCTTTCAGATCCAACCGCATTTTACCGAGTCGTGTATGGTCTGCGGTTCACTACCGCCAATCCAGAACTTGTGCCTCTGGTAGAGCAGCAACAGGAACTAACGGGTGTGATTTCTCATATTCACGAAGATGACTTCGATAATCAAAAATCTCGCGATTCATATCTTCTAAAAAGCCCAACAACCACAACTCGACTGTTCGTTCTAGGTATGACAGATAAACTACAAACCGATACGCAGGTGAAAGTGAAAGGGTATACGCTAGACAATCTCATGGTTGCGGATAAAGCTGATATCACAATTCAAAAACAAGCACCAGATGATATAGAAGATGCACAGAAGGTGAAAAATAAAAAAGTTGCGGTTATCCTTTTTAACTTTTCTAATGACTCTTCCACACCTTGGAAGAAGGCTGAGGTCAAAAAGTGGATGGAATCAGATAGTAACTCGGTCAGAACATATTACCAGGAGACTACGCTCGGTAAAGTGAACGTAAGCGCCGATGTGTATGGATGGTTTACGATTAGTGATAAAAAAAATAACTGTGATAACCGCTTCATGACCTGGTCAGAACACGCGTTAAGCCTTGCAAAACAAGCAGGTCTTGATCCGAATCAATACACGCATTTTATGTACGCCTTCCCGAAAGCGAACTGTTATTTTTCGGGACTCGGAGAAGTACCCGGTGATGAGACATGGATAAACGGATCGATGAAAAGGCGAGATGATACGAGTCAAGATGCGCATTTTGTTCCGATTCATGAGCTAGGTCATAATCTCGGTTCTCCTCACGCAAGTAGTTTTCGTTGTGTAGATAGCACCGGTGCACCGGTTAGTATAAGTAATACATGCACGCATATAGAGTATGGAGACGGGTATGATGTGATGGGAGGTGGAGGCGCAAATCAGATGAACGTAGGGAGGAAGGGGAAGCTTCGATGGATTGCGCCCAAAAATTTCTTAACAGTCACATCATCAGGTAACTATACTATTGGACCCATGGAAACTGATCAGGATGGATACGAAGGTATTATTATTCCACGGCGTGCAGAGGTAAATGATTCTGTGGGTGAGAACTACTATATAGAACGTAGAAAAAATACTGGAGTCTTTGATCATTTCCAAAAGAATGACGACGTAACAGAGGGTATACTGATCCATCTAGGTCGACGGTTTACTGACTACTCAGCTGCCACACATCTTCTGGACATGCATCCTGGATCACAACAGGTATATCATAAAGCGCTACTTGTGAATGAAATATTTCGAGATGATTCTCTCGGACTTA
>CAZYQZ010000165.1:0-3360 GCA_964649915.1 uncultured Gammaproteobacteria bacterium
AAAAAGATATTGATGTCGCTGTAGAATCTCTAAAGTATGCCAGGAGAGGCCGTATTCACACAGGAATCGGCGCATCAGATATACATATTCAGCATAAATTTAAGTCAACACGAGAGAAGGTTTTGGAGAGAGCGGTCGAGTCTGTGAAATACGCAAAAAGATTTATAGAGGACGTAGAGTTTTATGCTGAAGATGCTGGTCGAGCTGACAATGTGTTTCTTGCACAGATGGTAGAGATGGTCATCAAAGCAGGGGCAACGGTTGTAAATATTCCTGATACCACAGGGTATTGTTATCCCGATGAATATGGGGAGAAAATTCGATATCTTTTCGATCATGTAGATCATATTGATAAAGCCATTGTATCGGTCCATTGTCATGATGATATTGGTCTTGCAACAGCGAATACTCTATCGGCAATTACAAGCGGTGCACGGCAAGTCGAAGTGACAATAAACGGAATAGGAGAGAGGGCGGGAAATACTTCTCTTGAAGAAGTTGTCATGGCGCTGTTTACACGACGAACAGTTCATCCATTTGAAGTTGGTATAAAGCTAGAAGAGATTATCAAAACAAGTCAAATGGTTTCGGAAATTATGGGTATTCCTGTTGCCCCAAACAAGGCAATAGTTGGTGCAAATGCCTTCGCACATTCATCCGGGATTCATCAAGATGGAGTATTAAAACGGAGAGAAACCTATGAAATCATAGATCCTAAAACTGTGGGAGCAAAAAAATCTCAGATTTTTTTGAGTGCTCGTTCGGGAAGAGCAGCTTTGCGACACAAACTGGAGACTTTAGGAATTACACTGAAAGATCAGCATAATCTAGACCTTGCGTATCAACAGTTTCTCGTAATTGCCGATCAGAAAAAAGATATTAATGATAGAGATTTATTACAACTTGTGAAGTAACCATATGATTACAAGAATACAAGGAAATGTAAGCTCGATTTTCCCAGATGATATAAATACTGACGACATCATTCCTGCCTGGACGCTACAGGAGTCTTCAGATAGATCGTATTTTGCCCCGCACGCATTTTCCAATTATGATCAGGAGTTTGTGACGCGGTGTGCAAAAAAGAAAGACAATATTATCGTAGCGGGAAGAAACTTTGGTTGTGGTTCATCCCGGGAACAAGCGGTATACGCGTTAACTGGAAATGGAGTGGTAGCTGTGATTGCGCAGGGTTTTCCCGATATATTTTATCGTAACAGTCTTAACAATAGTTTACCCCTTATTATTCTTAAAGATACCTCGATATTTAAAATAAGCGACAAGATCCAAATCGATCTTCAGAAGCGAGAGATCCTGATAAATAATACACGAAAAATAAAATTTGTCATGTCAGAGCAAGACGCAAAAACTTTTGTTCTAGGTGG
The DNA here is from genome assembly GCA_964649915.1 of uncultured Gammaproteobacteria bacterium. Lineage (GTDB taxonomy): Bacteria > Patescibacteriota > Microgenomatia > 2-02-FULL-39-11 > 2-02-FULL-39-11 > CAZYQZ01. The sequence goes on from CAZYQZ010000165.1 coordinate 1,386, forward strand.
AAAAATCGGACGAGTACGAACACATTTGACGGAGGTATTAGATGCGAAATTGAAAAAATCTCTCAGTAAAGCAATTCAAACGGGTGGCACGAATGAAGTTTCCCAGTCTGAAGCTTCACAGCTCATATTACAGACTAGAAGCCTCAGGGAAAGAACCGGTGCAACAGCTTTGAAGCAAAGACTGGGAAACTTAAGTGACAGGACCCGTATTAAGAGAGGAAAAACTATAATAGAAAAAATTATCTCCGACCATATTGGAAGAGATGTGTATGCGGGGGAGAAGTTGGAACGTCTTCCCATTGACGTGCTTTTCTTTAATGAGGTCATTGGCCCGCCATCGATCAAAGATTTTCTTCATGATTTTAAAGATATTTTCAAAAAATACAACATCCCGCCGAAAGTATTTGATCCCAAGAGGGTCTTCCTTATTCCTGACCACACAGTTCCTTCATCGTCTGTTGCGGTTTCGCAAGGGATTGACCTCATGGAAGAGTTTGCTCGTACTCAGGGTATGAAGTGTTACAAGGAAGGTGATGGAATTGAACATGTGGTGCTTATTGAAGACGGATATATTGTGCCTGGAGCGATCATTTTAGGTACAGATTCGCATACTGATACAAACGGGGCACTAAATACTCTTGCTTTCGGTGTAGGAACAACTGATGCAACCTACGCTCTTGCCACGGGCTCTCTCTATGATTTTGAGGTTCCAGAAACCATTCGGGTGAATCTCAAAGGACGATTTCAAAAAGGAGTGTATTCCAAGGATTTGATCTTGTCCTTGATTGGTAAGGTGGGAGTGGGGGGAGCAGTGCATAAGATTATTGAGTTTGGTGGACCAGCCTTGAAGAATCTCTCTATGGATGCTCGAACTACTATCGCAAATATGGTTGTCGAGATGGGTGCAAGAACGGGAGTCTTCGAGTACGATAGTATTTTAGAAAGTTATGTTAAGGATCGTGCGAAGCTCGCCTATCGTGCGTATCTACCCGATACACAGTCTAGGTATGCACGTATAATTTCAATTGATTTGTCTTCCCTTGAGCCATCTGTAGCCTTTCCTCATAAGCCCGGCAATATTACTGGCGTATCACATCTTTCACAATTTATGAAACTGTCTCAGAAATCAAAAACGATGGATTTTGCACCGGTGCATTCTCTCAGAATCACTGATGCGTTCTTGGGGGCCTGTACCAATGGCCGGTATGAAGATTTTCTGGCTGCAGCAAAGGTACTAAAAGGTAGAAAGGTCCATCCAGATGTTACTTTCGTTGCTATACCAGCATCACGAACCGTCTATAACAGGTTGATGAAAGAGGGTATCTTGCAGATATTCGCAGAAAGCGGAGCAAACATTGAGTCGTCCAATTGTGGTCCATGTTTTGGTAAACATATGGGAGTAGTTGGGCGTGGCGCTCAGATGATTTCCTCATCAAATAGAAATTATATCGGGCGCATGGGATCGCGTGACGCAAGGATTTTTCTTGCTTCTCCAGTCACCGTTGCTGCAGCTGCTGTTGCTGGAGAGATTGTTGATCCACGGAGGTATTTGTGAAAATGAAAATTGCAGTTCTGTCAGGTGATGGAGTAGGTCCTGAAGTTGTCACACAGGCTGTGCTGGTTTTAAAAAAAATTGCTTACAGATATGCCCATGAATTTGAATTTGTTTCAGCGCATATCGGTGCTATAGCAATTGATCAGGAAGGATCCGCGCTTCCAGATGAGACTCTTGCAGTGTGTAAGAGCGCAGATGCTATTCTCTTTGGCGCCATTGGTGATCCCAAATACGATAATGACCCGAAAGCTAAAATTCGACCAGAACAAGGACTTCTTACGCTTCGTCAGAATCTCGGCCTTTACGCAAACCTTCGTCCGGTGAAAGTATACCCGCAGCTTATGTCTATCTCTCCACTAAAAGAAGAACGAATTCTCAATGTAGACATGATTATAGTGCGCGAATTAATCGGAGGGATTT
>CAZYQZ010000166.1:0-3304 GCA_964649915.1 uncultured Gammaproteobacteria bacterium
AGAGCTTGAGCAAAAACTTTCTGAACTATTAACAGAAAAAGAGCGTCTTACAAGTGAGATTACAAAACTGCGTCAGACTCAAACTGATCCACGCGTTGCCGTTAAACCGTCTTCAGCGGTAGAAAGCAAGGTTGAGTCAACTGTGAAAACGTTATCTGCAAGACAAGTAGCTGATGTTGCTGGAATGCCAAGTGTTCCGCAAGTCGGAAATGTTATATTAGGTGTAGTCCGAGACAACCTTAAGCGGCTCCTTCCTGGAATTATCGTGACAGTAAAAGATCCAAGTAGTATGCCCGTTAGAGCGTTGAAGACAAATAAATTAGGCCAGTTCGCAGCGGCAACACCACTTCCTAATGGTACGTATCTTATAGAAATTGAGGATCCACAAAAAAGATACCTTTTTGAGCTTATTGAGGTCTCTTTAGACGGGTCTATTTTTTACCCATTTGAAGTAGTCGCAAAAGGAGAGAGAGAACAGTTGCGGGATAAATTAACAAAAGAACTTTTTGGAACAGCACAAAGTATGTAGGATTTTATGGCCCAAACATCTGCCCCAATCCGGGCTACAACACAACAGTTTGTAGAGATTGAAGATATTGATCAAGACATGGTCGTTTTAAGAAACGGAGGGGCGACTATGGTGATTGAAACAACCGCTGTTAATTTTGGTCTTCTCGCAGAAGAGGAACAGGACGCTCTCATTTATTCGTATGCTGCGCTTCTTAATTCTCTGTCGTTTCCGATACAAATCTCTATTCTCTCAAAACGAATGGACATATCAACATACATTTCAGAAATCACAAGAAAAGAGGCCGCACAAACTCACCCACTTTTGAAATCTCAACTTCAAAAGTATAAAGCATTTATTCAGTCGCTCGTGAAAGAAAATAAGGTGCTTGAGAAAAAGTTCTATGTTATTATTCCTTTTTCTCCATTGGAATTGGGTGCTAAAGGCGCTTTTCCAGGATATTCAACCAATTCAAAATCCGCATTTAATAAAGAGTATGTGATTTCTCGAGCCAAAGCAGCGCTTATTCCAAAAAAGGATCATTTGGTACGACAGCTGGCTCGTATTGGATTGAAAGCAAAGCAGTTAACAACACAGGAACTTGTCGAGCTGTTTTATGGGATTTATAATCCTCAAACAGCTCAAACGCATCTGTCGGAAGTAAATGGATATACAAAACCACTTGTAGAAGGAGCAAGGTCATAATGGCTATTTCATTCTTTGGGACAAAAAAAGTAACGGCGGTTGCTGCAAATACTCCAAAACCTTCAGTTGCGCCACCTCCGTCGGTGCAAAAACCTGCTCCCGCTATTAACCAATCGCAGGTTGTGGCTGCCGCGCATCGTCTAGCAAAAGGGACCCTTTCAGTAAAAGACATTATTGCGCCCTCTATCATCGAGGTTGATTTTGATTTTTTGAAAGTAAATCAAAGTTTCTATAAGACACTTTTTGTAGCCGGGTATCCACGTTTTGTTTCAGCAAACTGGCTTTCACCTCTTATCACCTACGATCATTCGCTTTTTGTATCTATGTTTATTTATCCTACAGAAAGCAAAACCATCTTAGAGGATCTAAAAAGGAAAATTGCTGAGATGGAAGCAACGATTCAAACAGATATAAAACGTGGCCGGGTGGTTGATCCTGGGGTGCAGGTTGCCCTGGATGATGCGCTTGCACTGCAAGCCCAGCTTGCAAAAGGAGCAGAGCGTTTTTACCAATTTGCGTTATATATAACAATTCCAGCAGAAAGCATAGAGGAGGTAAGCCAAACAGCTAAAGAGGTGGAGTCAACGCTTGGCTCGCTTCTTATCGTTTCTAAACGAGCGACCCTTCAAATGGAAGATGGTTTCAAATCGTCTGTACCCTTAGGCGTTGATAAACTTGATGTAACCAGGAATATGGACACAACCTCTCTTGCGACAACCTTCCCCTTTACCACAGCCTCTCTTACTGCAAATACAGGAATATTATACGGTGTAAATGAGCATGACGGGTCGCTTGTAATTTTTGATCGCTTTTCATTGGAAAACGCAAATACAGTCGTTTTTGGAAAATCTGGAGGAGGAAAATCATTTCTCGTAAAACTTGAAACGCTTCGACACATCATGTTCGGGACTGAAGTATTTGTTATTGACCCTGAGGGGGAATATACAACTCTAGCGACAGCACTTGGAGGAGAACTCGTTGAATTTTCATTTAACGCGCCTGTAAAAATGAACCCCTTTGATCTGTCTGGCATAGTAGAGGAGGGTGAGAACGAGCTTGGTCTTAAAATACTATCACTTCATGCTTTAATGCGTGTAATTATGGGAGAGCTTTCTGCACCTGAGGATGCCATTCTTGATCGGGCACTTGTGCTGACATACAAGCAAAAAGGAATAACTCCTGACCCGTCAACCCAAAAAAATGAGCCGCCTCTGATGGAAGACCTTTATAAGGTTCTTATCGGAATGGAAGACCCAGAAGCGGCAAAACTTGCACAACGGCTTGAAAAATTTGTGAAAGGGAGTCTTGCCGGAATATTTAATCAGAAATCAAATTTTGATATTAAAAACCCGCTCACTGTCTTTAATATTAAAGAGCTTGAAGCTGAACTTCGACCGATTGCGATGTTTATTATTCTTGATTTTATCTGGACAAAGATAAAACGTGAGGTGAAAAAGCGCCTTCTCATCGTTGATGAGGCATGGTATATGATGAAGAACCCTGACAGCGCGAATTTTCTCTATAGTATGGCAAAGAGAGCGAGGAAATATTATCTTGGAGTCACAACGATTACCCAAGATGTTGAAGATTTCTTGAATACAGATCACGGGAAGGCTATCATTACTAATTCCAGCATACAAATATTACTCAAACAATCGACAGCTGCGGTGGATAAGCTCGCTGAAGTCTTTTTCCTTTCTGGAGGAGAGAAACATTTACTTCTTTCCACCGAAGTGGGGGAGGGGCTGTTTTTTGCAGGGTCCTCTCATGTAGCGATTCGCATTATAGCCTCACCTGAAGAGTACCAGCTTGTTACATCCAAACCACAAGATGTTCTTGCTCGTGAGCCTCTTCCTCAACCTGAATCGACACCAATGTCCAATCCTAAACCGTTTTAAGGTATAAAATTGCCCTACTATGGCCAACGACACTAAAGACGCTTCACCATCTAGCCCTACCTCTGTGACCAGTATTTTGAACGAGGGAGTTGAATCACAGTCCTCATCAAGCGAAGATCCCACTAAAGAACAATTTGGTCGTGTGGTCGAGGCAATGATGCACGAACGTCATCTGAAAGATCATGCGGCAGTT
>CAZYQZ010000167.1:0-3272 GCA_964649915.1 uncultured Gammaproteobacteria bacterium
AGTGCGCGAACTTGCAGTTTCTTGTTACCAACTTGAAAGCACAGCTACAGAACAACCTACACTGTTTGAAGAAGATGAGAAGAAAATTGCAGTACAGCGAGCGGTAGATGAACTATCAGATAAATATGGGGACTTCGTTATTACTCCTCTTCGTATGATGGGAATGCAAAATGAAATTCTGGATAGGATAAGTTTTGGAAACGCCAAAAATTTAATGGATCACTAACATCTTGTAAACAGATACAGTGAAAATAGATTGACCAACAGTATCTGACACTCTCTGAATACATACGTATAGTCATGAATCCTGCGGATTTCCTTTCTTACAACCAAAAACCCCGCCATTGCTGACGGGGTTTTCTTAGTTTCAAAGTAAGCTATTATGCTACATTTGTGTTCTGGCGATTTTTGCCAAAACATTCACGACATAATACGCCTGTACCTTTTCGTGGAACGAATGGAACTTCGTCTTCTTTTCCACAGTTAGAACAGGTTATTTTTGTCATTGTTCGACTAGCCATACGCTCCGTTTTTCGGCGTGTACGACAATCGGGACATCGAGAAGGAGGATTATCAAATCCTTTTGATTTGTAAAACTCTTGTTCTCCTGCTGTCCATACGAACTGTTTTCCACAGTCCATACATGTCAATGTCTGATCTTGAAATTGTGATGCTTGCATCCTGGAATCACCTCCTCTTACTGGTCAATTCTGACTTCCAGGATGCCTGAGGAAAAAAACCTAGGAATACCTTGGAATGTACTATAGACCTAACTAGTGAGAATTATACTAAATCCTGTTGCAATAAGCAAATTCCGTATATTTTCACTTAAATATGTGAATAAACACAGAAGAATAGATTGTTTGTATCTGTTACAACTCTATCCTTTATAAGGACTACTTACTTGAAGCATAGGAATATAATATGTTTATTATGTTTTTGTATATAGATTTTCAAGGTCAGATATGCTCTAATCAAATTTAACAAAGAAGAATAATAAATAAAAATGGTAAGGACTGAAGCGGAAGAAAGAAGTAGCAGAAATAAAGATAACGCACATCAAAGTGCCTTATTTTGGATCGAACTAGCAAATAACAGATTAACTAATATTTGTAATCATTTTATAAGTCTCGCTGCAATATTAATTCCCTTATCAGCTTCATTAGTAATTTCAAATAATATTTTAAATTTTAACGAAAAAATCATGTTAGTTTCTACCTGGATAACCCTATTTTTTTCTATAGTTTTTGGATTTTTGCATCAACTTCTTGATGTACAATTTTTTGTTTACTTATCAAGAGATTCAAGTAAAAGAGAAGAGCTCTGGTCGAATACAAACCGAGGATATGCTCAAGTATTAAAAGATGTTTTAGCATTAGGCACTACCAAGAATGCTTCGTCGCATCTTCCACTAGTTCTACAAGGAATAACATTTATGATCGGCATAATCCTAATTTCGTTCATTGGAATATCTCTACTTTTTAAACAGGTACCAACCAGTTCAAATCTTGATCATAAGTTTAAACATAATATCTATCGTAGTTTGAAGCAAAGTAGGTTCTAATTTCTTTTAATCTCTACAAAATATTATCAATGAAACCTTTATATAGCTATATTTCTTATATCGGTGCAGTGACTATTACCAGCTCTCCAAATATTACTTTATAATTTATACTTTTTGAGAATATAATACTCAGCAGATAATGCGTACAATAAAAACTATTTTATTAATTCTACTGGTGTCAATTGGATATTGGTATTTAGTTTTTTTTGTATTAGATGCATGTTGTACAGATTCTAGCTTAGCGCGTATTCCTTTTGAACAAAGACCGCAACTATCCATGCGAGATACACTTTTAGGTATTATACCAATATCTTTTTTAGTAACACCTTGGGGTTTACTTTTATTTAGAATTATTAAACGTAACCATTTCAAGAAAGTTAAAGTCTAATTCGGCAGCAAGATTTTGGTTTTAACCTCTTTCAATAGTCTTCTCGAGAAGATTGGATTGAATCGTTTTGTATTCTTTTATGAGTATTTTATGAGTGCTTGTATTGAAGTTGCAATGTATCAAGCTTGATTGTGCTTTGTGGACCCGAGGGGATTTGAACCCCTAATCTCTTCCATGCCATGGAAGCGCAATAGCCGTTATGCCACGGGCCCTAATTTAATTTTTTTGATTATACTCTATATCGATTTCCGAGACTATAGTTTAGTGGACCGTGGGGGAATCGAACCCCCGTTTCCGCAATGCGAATGCGGTGCATTACCACTGTGCTAACGGCCCATATCGTAGGATTATATCATTTAGCTTTGCGGTTTTTTAGCGGATGAGAACAGAAGTGAAAGGAAAGTCAGATAACGTGGGGCTTTGGTCAGAATTCTTTGCGGTTCAGTGAGTGATCTCCAGATCCATTCCAGCCCGTGCTCTGTGAGAATCCTAGGTGCGCGAGGAACTTCTCCAGATATTATTTTAAATGCTCCCCCTACTCCCACACATACGATACCACGCAGTTCTTTTCTATTATCGTAGATCCATTTCTCCTGATACGGTGGACCATACGCAACGAAAAGAAAATCCGGTTTGAAATCGTTAATTTTTTTGAGGATAGTCGCGTTTTCATCAGAAGACTGAGTGCGGATATCGATAGCTCCTTCGTCGGAGAGGTATCTTAGGGTTGGAAATTTCTTTTTTATCGCCTCACCAGTTTGTTTCCCGCTTATCCCCTTTCCCCCTAGGAAGAACACTTTCAGCCCATTATGTATAGCATATGCGCATAATTTCCATACCAGATCTATTCCTGTCACTCGTTCTGTGAGATTTAATCCGTTTTTTCGACCTAAGAGTTGGATGCCTACACCGTCAATGAGGACTGCTTCAGCCGTATTTATTATATTCTTATATTCATTATTCTGGTAAGCCAAAACGTAGATCTCTGGGTTGAGTGTGATGATGTGAAACGGAAGATTTTTTTTGGAAAGGAAATACCCGTCCAGACTCTTTTCCAACGTGTTGATAGAGTCTCCCCCTACGGAAATATCATGAATAGTCGTTGTGTGTTTCATTGTATTGTTACGAAACGCTGCTTATCTTGTTTTATCATGGAGAAAAAGAAATTACCATTTGAGACCGTACCATGGAGATTATTTTCCCAGGTATCCCAGAGGATTGACGATGACCCCATTTACCCGTACTTCGAAGTGAAGGTGAGTTCCTGTTGATCGTCCTGTAGATCCCATTTTTCCGATAGCTTGACCTTTTACAGCCCTT
>CAZYQZ010000168.1:0-3207 GCA_964649915.1 uncultured Gammaproteobacteria bacterium
TCGCTTCGCGGCGAAAAGGGTCCTTGGAGGAGAAGAAGATTGCAGAGTGACCATCTACTTTTGGGGGCAGATGGTCACCGTCATACAAGGAGGAGGATTTGAAGGGTAATTTTTTAGAGGTTTTTGTAGGGCATCGTGCCCAGACAATCGTCAATCGTTTTCTCGACTTGACGTCATTGTCTATTTTTGACTCTAAAACATTCGCCTTCATTTTCTCTCAAGCATTAGGTTTTTCTCGAACCTAAATCAAAGGCTTTCGCTCCTTTTGTCCGCTTGTTGTGCGGACGTCCTGACGAGGAACCGAACCAAACCAGCTTCTCTGGTGTGTTTGGTTCGGCGATTGGCCTGGGGGTACCGCGGCATATGATCGCCGCGCGTGGGAAACCCAAATGGCTTCACGCGCGGAATTGCGCCCTCCGGCCTACCCAGATCTTGCATTCAGACCTCCCATCGCATCGTGCGAATGGGATCCTAACACCCGGGGTTTATTTTTCCCGGGTAGCCGCCATGCTACACCCAGTTTGCGCGGGCGTGTGGCGGCGACCAATTGTTCGACATCGGCGAGACTGCGCGACAAATGACGTTTGTGGTATTCAACGAAGCAAACGTCTTCCCCGGAGAGTTACAGGTATGCATATTTTGTCCTTTTTTGCATTCTTCGCGGCTTCCAGCCGCAAGTCGCCTTCATTGTCCAATCCATTCGTGTCGGGGTCTTACTGTCTTACGTGTAAAGGTGCCCGACGTACATTTAATAGGTAGCTAGATTTCTTTAGCACACCTCCTTTTTGATAATTGTGCACCACTCACACCTTTGCGAAGGGAGAGAGTAATGCACGTCCAAACGATCAGTTGGAATCAAAAGCCCTGGTGAGTGCAGGGCGAAGCATTTCAAACGCTTGCAGTTTCCTGCCCGTCAACTCAATCAGATCTCGTTGTGACGATCTGCGAGTTGGCGGTAACACTTTCATCTGGAGTTCAATTACGAACAACAGATGAAAAATGGGTAAAAGTGTCATGCCGTTCAAGCCTCCTGCGGTTGCGGGGATCCGAAACAAACTAGGGTTCCTGACAACAAACACAGTGGCGATGCTCACGTTTTCTACTGGGTTCCAATCCATTAGAAAACCTTCTTTCTCACGCAGAGAAAGAAACGCCTTACGAGTGATCGGAGATAAAGAACCATACATAGTTCCTTGTTTCCGACCACTGGAAGGCAAAATTAATTTTCTACTTATAAATAGAGTAATAAATATGTGCAAAATTTTATATTTGGCGATTGTTAAAGTGCAACAATGTATTTGTGAAACTATTTGCTGTTAGCAAAAAGTCGCACAAAAAAAGCCTCTCTTGGCAGATATCTGCTTCCTGGAGACTTCATTGTCCTGTACTGCGCAAAGTCTGCAATACATTCCACCCTCACTTATAACGTGATGACGATCACCTGTCAAGAGGAGATTTAATAATTAAATCTTAGGCTTAAACGGTAGAAGTGTAAAGATAGGAATCAGATTGGAGAAAATATCAAGAAATAACTATGTGGAGGCAAGTTGTGCGTAGATAGGAGCTTGAATAGGATGTAAACCCCATTTAGATTGATCAGGAATTGTAATATCTCCATTGCCTATGAGAAATGCATCTTCATTTTGACGATCAACCATCCCTAACATTTCTTGAGCTTGTTTACGAACATCCACACCTTCACTGTCAAATACTTTTTTTACGACGTCCTCTAACGAATCAGGTCTTATCGAGCCCCGTCTATTCTGGGTTCGATGTCTGACGTCCCGAGCTATTAATTCTCTCGGTAATGAATAACCTAGTCCTAGTGGTCTAGCCTTGTCGGACTGGACAATTTTATAGCTCCTGGGTGAATCAGACTTTACAAATTGTTCATTTATAATGTAGGTATTGTTTGAAGGTAATATATCAGCAAGAAGTCGGGAGATAAGGTATCCATCTTGGGAACTGTTTAATCCTAGCGCATCCTGAGAATTAGGGTCACCTCCAACTAAAATACGCTGAAAAAGAGTATCTCTAACCATTGTAGTTGTTCGCATTCCAGCACAATATCCGAGAGTCAACGCAACTTGTTGATCGGGATCGGTTATTTGATTTGATTGAAAAAACTCAGATAATTTCATTGCAGCATGAAGATATGGATCTTCTTTTACACCATACCTATCATGATTTGCTTCGATTTCCTTCAAGAGAGCTGAGCGACTCCCTTCAGGTAAGGAAGATTTGTTTACTCCCGCTATCAGAAACGGCTTAATTTTTTCTCGCCACGCCTTGTTTTTATCCCTTGTTTGTAACGCCTCTGCTGTCTGACCTTCACTGAATGCGACACTTCCTTCCTCAGCAGATCGTTTAAGAAGGTCACTCATCTTGTTATCAGTATCACCCGTCAATAAATTGTGAGCGGCGGCATAATCAACCCCGGCCGCATAAAGAGTGTTTATAGATGCCAGTCCTTTTTCTGCATTGTCTCGTGCGGAAGATAATGCGGCACTTTTATCTCCAGCAGTCATTGAGTTCCATCTAGACTTTGTCTCCTCAGATAAATCAATCCACCATCGTTCATAAGCCGTTCCGACAAGGTCTTTATTATCATTATGCCAATCGGGATTATGGTCAGGAAATTCAGCAATCTGTCGATTTATTTCTCCTAGGGCACGACCCAAAACTGTTGTAGGAAGTTGGTGGGCTTCGTCTCCCAGGTGTTTCTCAAACTTTTGAGTAAATTGTTCAACCGTTGTTCCTTGTGGGGTGGGAGCAAGGACAGGCTGGAGTGTAGGAGAAGCAGGCGATATTTCTGGAGCTGGAGAAAAGCCTGGAGGCGGATTTGTATTCATTTAGCACATCGTAGTATGTAGCGGAGTAAACTGTCAAGAATTATCTCTCTTTTGAATTACTCTTGGCGGGTGAAGCAAAGGGCTTTTGACACACTCCTACCCAGTGACGAGGAGTTTCAAACCATTGTGTTTTACCGGGTCTTGCCTGTCTTACTTTATATCGGTTCGCAGAAAAGAGAACCTGACCCTCTCCAGAATGAGGACCAACACTGCCTTTCTCACGTTTGATCGTAGCAGTTTTATCCTTTGGGTGACCATTTTCTATGTCAAGAAATCCCTGTCCATACCAGGTGATGTTTTCTGGTTTGAAGAGGCGTTTGAGAGCAGGAGAAACGTCTCTTCGATACGCGGTCAC
>CAZYQZ010000169.1:0-3180 GCA_964649915.1 uncultured Gammaproteobacteria bacterium
TGAAGATGAGCGTAAAGTGTCTGATATCCATCACCATGATCGATGATGATATGACACCCATACCCGTATGCCAGACAGCCAGAATAACTGACTACACCACCATCTGCCGCAGCTATTTCTGGAGCAGAGGGGTTGGCTATATCCAGAGCCATATGATAAGAAACTGGATACTGCGTGATGATTCCGGAAACTGGCCAGATGAATTTGCCAGATCCGCCGGCGATAATCTGTGGAACTTGTTTGGCGATATATACTGGCGCTGATTCTGGAGTGACTCCATCAGGGATGATAAGAGTCTGTCCGATGTTGAGGGCAAAGGTATCAAGATCTGCGAAGTCGTTGGCCGGAAAGTTTACTATTTTTTGTGCATCGGTCTTGTATGTTTTTGCCAGTGAGTAGACTGTTTCTCCCGGTTTTACTTTTACGACAATTCCAGTAACTGGTGGGATACGAAGAGTCTGTCCTGGAATGAGATTGTCACTTTTGAGATTATTTGCCCACCGTATTGTGTCTGCAGAAACACCAAATTTTTCTGCAATAGTACTAAGAACGTCACCTTTTTGCACTTCGTAATCGAGAATTTCAAATCTGGGCTTGTCAGAATACTGGGTGGTAGTTGAGAGATCGTTGGATGAGACAGATGCGTAGAGCGCAGCTTGGGTAAGAGATCCTGAGTTGGACCTTGGAACAGTTGGGTAATACTCAGCAATAATTGGTGCACCAATAACCGCTCCAGCCACAAGAAAAAGAAGTGAGATATTTAAGAAATGACGCGCATATCTTCCTCTTTTGGCGATAAGAACATCTACTAGTACATCTTTTCCTCGCTCGAAATGAAAGATGCCTTTTCCGAGGCGCTTATGGGTATAGTTGGAAACGAAACGAAACCAATCAGAAATATCTTGAAAGGCTGAAGCAAGTACAGGCAAAACGGTTAGTTTTGGTAATGACACTTTCATGAAGCATTAGATTCTACCTTGGTTTAATGATGCAAGAAATTCTTTGTTGTTTTTTGTCTTAGATAGTCGATCAATAATCGCGATTGTTCTTTCTTGTCCCTCTCCAAGAAGTGACATCATGTGTCGAAGGGTGACGATCTTCTTGAATGCTTCGGCAGAAAGAAGAAGTTCGTCATGTCGTGTACCAGATTTATCAATTTCAATTGCTGGGAAGACACGCTGTTCCTGAAGTGATCGGGAAAGATGAAGTTCCATGTTACCGGTTCCCTTGAACTCTTCGTAGATCAGATCGTCCATTCTACTGCCTGTTTCGATAAGTGCGGTACCAAGGATGGTAAGTGAGCCACCTTTTTCACTATTTCGTGCTGCACCCAGGAATCGTTTCGCTGGATAGAGCGCTGCAGGATCAAATCCTCCGGTGAGGGTTCTTCCTGATGGAGTGACGGAAAGGTTATATGCTCGAGCAAGTCTCGTTATAGAATCAAGCAGGATGACGACGTCTTTTCCCAGTTCAACCAGTCTTTTGGCGCGGTCCAGAGCCACTTCAGCAACTTTTGTTTGTGCTTGTGGAGCTTCGTCGAAGTTAGAGGCGATAACCTCACCTTTTACTGAGCGGGCGATATCTGTTACTTCCTCAGGTCTCTCACCGATAAGTACTGCCATGAGGTGAGCTTTTGGATAATTTACAGAGATACCATGAGCAAGTTCTTTTAAAATTGTTGTTTTTCCCGCTTTTGGTGGTGAAACGATCAATCCTCTTTGACCAAATCCAATTGGTGAAAGGAGATCGATAATTCGAGGACCGACAGGTGTCTGTCCAGTTTCTAAAATCATTTGCTTATCTGGATAGACAGGAGTCAGATCAGAAAATTTGCGTCGTTTTTGTGATTCCTCAGCCTTCATTTCATTGACTGTTTCGACTTTAAGTAGACCAAAGTATCGCTCGTTATCCTTAGGAGGACGTGCTTGTCCGACGACTTGATCTCCTTCTCGGAGTTGAAACTTCCGAATCTGAGATTGTGAAATATAGATATCTCCATCTGAAGGAATAAATTTAGGACGAAGAAATCCGTGTCCCTCCATCATGACGTCAAGAAATCCCGTTACTGTTTGTGTTGGACCATTATTTGCGTATCGATCTGAGCCGCCATTTTGCTGATACGAAGAGTACATAGGCACTACTCGTGGCTGCTGTTGCACCGGATACGACTGTTGTATCGGTTGTGGTGGTTGTTGATTCATAACCTGATGTGGCACGGCTGAAACAGGCTGCATAGGTTGCTGCATTATGGGGGGTGCTACTTGTTGTGGAACAACTCCGACTGCCATAGCAGGTACTCCACTTGGTATCACATTTGGTTGCATGTTTACGACTATAGGTGCTGGAGGAACCTGAGTTGTGTCTCCCATAAGATCTGCAACCGACAATTCTTTAGGCACGATCGGTCTGTCGGGAGCTTGTGTTTCTTTCTTAGGAATTCTGCTTCGGATTGGCATAAAGTAAATCTATAAAGATTGGGAAAGTCAATGAAACCATTGAGGAACTACGATCGTATTAAAACACAAATAATAACCATTGTCAAGGAAATAAAAAGCCCCTCAGAGAAAGAAGTTCTGCCGAAGCTTTTTCCCCGAAGGGAAAACGGGTGGGTTGCTTTGATACCCACGGGTATCAAAAACGAAACCCTATCAGATGCGATTAACAAATACTGCTATCCTTCATCTTACCCTAAGTAAAAGCTTGTTGAGGAAAAAACTCTTCGGCTTTCCATCATCCCCCAAAGGGCATGTATATTGCACCACACCTTGCTCCTATTGTCAAGAATATATATGTATATTTGTTTGACAACCATGCCTAAACATGAAACAATCAGGCTATGAACGACACCAAATTTATTGTTCTATCGAGCGTTTTTTTCCTCCTTTTTATATTTGGCATGGGGTCGCTCGTTCTTGAAAAGCCAGTTTCCCAATTTATTAAAGCCTCATCTGCAAATGTTGATGGTAGTAAGTCGTACATATTTGTAAAACCCAAGCCTCTCTCCGGAGTAGAGCCAGAGAAGGTTACGGTCGAGGTATACATTAGAACTACTGATGGTACATTACTTTCCAAAAAGAATGTACGATTGACCACAGATCCGCCAGTGAACGTTAGCCCATCAGATACTCAGGTTACAGATGATGGCGGGAAAGCAGTCTTTACTCTCTCCTCCGCAACTCC
>CAZYQZ010000170.1:0-3119 GCA_964649915.1 uncultured Gammaproteobacteria bacterium
AATCTCACCTTGAAAGAACTGACGAATTACCTCTATAAGTCCCCATGAGTTGAATTTCCAGACAGGATCCCAGACAGAGATAAGATGATAGGTATTGTGAAGCATAGCGGGAATTATCCAGTATGAAAGAAGAAGAATCGGAATAAGGGTAATTTTCAAAAACGGAACAAGCCTCATCTTGATATGAGAAGGCTTAAAATCAATCAGAAGAAATACCGGAAGCGTCAGAAGGAGGATAACTCCAATTCCGAGATGTCCGGCGATAGAAAGTGTGGTGAAAGCTGTTGCGAGGAAAACAGTGTGGGTATTAAAAAAATATGTTAGTTTCTCAATCTTGGTACGACTCTTTTCTTTCAGCTGCTCTTTATCCACTTTTCTTCCCGGAAGAATTTCTGATAGCGCTCTATAGGTGTAAGAGATAGCAAGGGGAATGAAAAAGATACTGTACAACTGGCTGGTGAGTCCATATCCTCGCCATAAATAAGACGGCGGATCGATTCCATATAATCCATCGGTGGAGAAGTGACTTGCAAGGATCGCTGCAAGGGCCGCAAAAAGAGGGTTAATCCCAACAACGCGCAGTGCAAGAAAAATAGGCAGTGGAAAGAGTGTAAGAAGGAGATACTTCGTCCAACTGTAGTAATTAAAAAGAGAAAATTGACTATGAAACAGAGAACTCAGAGGGCCAATAAAAAGGTTGTAGGTAGAAACAATCGCAATCTGTGGGAGATGGGAGTAGTAATACGGGAGAGGATATCCTTCGGCCCAGTTGGGAACCCAGTGATCGATAAGATGGGGAATACAGGATGGTGACAGGGGGCAGCCAAACTTCCCCCAGATAGTATTTGTGCGATTCACCAGCGCGTATTGAAAGACGTTATCATTCGGATCAAGGGTGATCTTCGTTTCCGGGTAATACAAGACAAGGTTAAACAGGAGTCCAACACTCAAGAGAATGATTCCGATAATATGTTTGCTTTTTTTTAGATCCATATATCCTTATCTATATAGTATAGGGTTCAGCCAATCTGCATGATCATTACTTATTCCATCGCCAGCATCAGTGACCTCCAAAACGAGTGTTTTAAGATTTGTCACATCAACTTCTATATGGCGAGGAAAATCAAACCGGCCCATCTTGGGAGATTCAAATAACAGCTTATCATCCGCAGAAATCTTAAAGACAACACTCGCTTCCGTATTGGCCTCAGAATCCACTCCGTAATCTGTAGAGAACCGGCGAAACTTACCTGCTAAATCATACGTAGAGTAGGAATAGGCATGAGTTCCCAGTCCCTTGGTATAGAAAAAGTAATTGGATGATAGAAAGTTCCACGATTTCGGACCGGAAAAAGAATTCACGGCTAAGTTCTTCTGTAAATTACCAAACCCCTGCCTGCTATATGTTGGTTTTATGGAAGAGAGTGATATCTGCCGTTTAAAAAGATAAGAAGAATTCACACTAAATATGCCAAGAAGAATAACTATAACGGGAATTGTTAAATACCAGTAGGAGATCTGGGTGACAAGAAGTGCCATCGTCGCAAAAAATAAGATGACCATACAGACAACGTTGAAGTTCTGGATAAACGGAGTTGTGAGAGGTGTAAGAAACTGTAGGGCGTTTTCAGGATAATTGGAAAGTAGTCCCTCATGCATGTTGAAAAAAATTGAAATCGTCAGAAACCCAAAAACAATAAACGTAAACTTTCTCCATTTTGGCGAATCGAGGAAGGGAATAAGAAACAATAGCCATACGATCACCGGATAACTGTACCGTTCATGACTCTGAGTGGTAAAGAGAAAAAAGGCAAGAATTGCAACGCCAAGCGAAGCGATAAATGTCCGGTAGGACGTTTTTTTCAGTGTCACTGTCAGGATATAAAGGTAGATTGACGAAAAAATAATAATACCAAATGTCTTAGCCTGCAGGACACCGATGGTTAAGATCCGGTCTGAGGCAGTCATCTGTTGTTTAGCAAGTATCCACCATGGGTTATGTGCGTGAAGTGAAAGCCAAGGGAAGTAATCATTATTGACGGTCATAAGAAGAAGTACCCGTGCCATATCCTGCTGTATCAAGAAGGGGAGAATGATAAGTACAAACGCCGCAACGGATGATGCAATACTTCGTACAAGTGCCTTAAAGTCGAAGTAGCGAAAAATAAACACATAGATAAGTGGTATATAGATAATGTTTTGAAGTTTCATCATCAGACCAATGGTGAAAAAGAAGGTTCCCAGAGCTGGCTTTTTATAATAAAAACAGATCGCAGTTATCATGGTAAACAATATCCCATAGGACTCCACCTGACCCCATACCGCACTATCAAGAATTACAACTGGATTAAAAAGAAAGAGGCAACACAAAATGAGCGGGAGTTTATCAGTATTGGAGAAAAATGTCGTAAAAGAAGATGTTCTTGTGGTTGCTGCGGGAGGTGATTTTTTCGCCGGTACCTGCGCTTTCACAATTTTATTTTTTCGCAGAATTTTACGAGAAAACCAAAAGATAAGTGTTCCAACCAGAAGATCTGAAACAATTGCAGGAACTTTACTTATAAAAAGGAACGGAAAGTTATTTATCTGCCAGAATTCATTGAAGTTGTGAGGATCAGCAACAAGTCGGTACATCTGTCCCATCCACCAGAGGACATAAATAAACCCGGGTGGATAATTGATATTCGTGTTGTGGGCGGTCCAGACGATACCATGATCAACAGCAGCCAGGCTCCAGGACTTCCAAAATGAGATATCTGCGATAAATCCTGTGTTGCCGATAAATAGTAGTCTTACAACGAGTGCAATAAAAAGAATCGGCAGCAATTTATACATAGACATTACAAATTCTATCAAAAAAAGAAATAGAAGATAAGGGGAAGGTGGCGATTACAATTTCTTCGTTGGAGTGGCTGGGGTGGATGCACCCCATTTTACAGTACTAAGAATCTTATCAAAAACATCTGGATCCAGAATGCCGTTTGCTAAGTGAACCATGATACCTGGTTTGCCAGGAATTTCCAAAAATACATCGATGTTCGGAGCTGCTCCAGCAGTGTTTACATACGCAGCCTTGTAACCTTTTAATCCAGAGTTAGTAGTAATTGGTTCAATTTTCG
>CAZYQZ010000171.1:0-3079 GCA_964649915.1 uncultured Gammaproteobacteria bacterium
ATCGCTTGATCAGTCAAAGAAGGGTATGGTAGTAGGTAAACTCGCAAAGGTAAAAGCGGTATTCACCGGGAGTGATACCATGACCATCTATGGAAGTGAAGATTACTATCTGGAAGTCACGTCAATTCAGAATAAGAAATCTGATTCAACCGTACAGTCGTGTACGTCGGATTCTGACTGTGTCTTATTTATGTGTTCTGGGGGATGTATGAATAAACAGGAAGCGAAGAATAATCCTCCGGACCTTGCATGCATCACGTATCAAGATTACACGTGTACTTGTGAACATAACCAATGTGTGAGGAATAAGAAGTAATTTTCATTTCAGCTCTAAGATGTTTTATAATTCATTCATTCACTATGGCGTTTGATAAAGATAAAAAACTACATACAGCATCCAAATCGATGGAAGAGCAAAGGTACGCTTCCTATCTGAACTTGTGGTCTACAGATGAGGGAGCGCTTCTTTCTCAATTGCGTCAATGCCTGTACGAGGTAGTGGGAGATGTGTATCCACAGGTAAAAGATGCGATTGGCAAAGATACAATCGTATTAGGTAAACCAACCCAAGAAATGTTTGGGGATTATACGACAAATATAGCGCTTATTCTCTCAAAACCAGTCGGAAAAAATCCCAGAGAAATAGCGGAGGAATTGGTTAAAAAATTACTTTCGGATAAAGAAAGTGATCAAAAACTAAAACACCTTATTCAAACAGCTCAAGTTGCTGGACCAGGGTTTATAAATATCTGGCTCCCTCATTCATATTTATTTTCACTTCTTTCTATTCTTGAGGGCGAGGATTTTTTGAACCATCTCTCTGAGCATGTCAAGAAAACATCAGGGAATACGCTATCAGGAAAGAAGGTATTTGTCGAATTTGCTCATCCCAATACCCATAAAGAATTTCATATTGGTCATCTTCGTAACATTGCGATAGGGGAATCGGTAGTACGGATCCTACAAGCCTGCGGAGCAACTGTCTTTCGTGCCAATTATGAAGGTGATGTGGGTCTTCATGTAGCGAAAGCTATCTGGGGTGTGTATCAAAAGGTGCATAAAAAGGGCTCGTTGAATAAAAGTGATATTGATGATGAAAAAGTAGATATGATACGCAAAAAAAGCCCGCCAGAGAGAGCCAAATTCTTAGGTCAGGGGTACGCTCTGGGGAGTAAAATGTACGAGGAAGATCCGGCTGCAAAGCAGGAAATTATGGATCTTAATAAAGCTATTTATATAGATCCCACTACTGTGGTTCTCTGGAAAGAGACGAGGCAGTGGAGTCTGGATTACTTCGATACTATCTACAAACGGTTAGGAACTCACTTTGACCGATTATTCTTTGAAAGTGAAGTGGAAGCACTAGGACGGAAAATAGTAAAAGCTCAAGTTGAAAAGGGAATATTTGTGAAAGATAAAGACGGGTCTATATATTTCCCAGGTGAGAAGTTCGGGCTTAACAACTGTGTGTTTGTCACAAAAGAAGACTACGCAACATATGAAGGAAAAGAGGTCGCATTGGAAGATTATGAATATAAGACATTTCCGTTTGACATATCAATTCATAACGTTGCATATGAACAGAAAAATTTCTTTCAAATTGCATTTACAGCTGTGGAACAAGTATTTCCATACCAAAAAAATAAACAGTTTCACCTTGCGTATGGCATGGTGAAGCTCAAAGGGGGGAAGCTCTCATCACGCACTGGTGAGGTGATCACGGCAGATAACCTTCTTGATCAGGCAAAGGAAGAAATAAAGACAATCGTAAAAGGGTCTACAACGAGACTTTCGAATTCGCTTTCAGAAAAGGAAGTAGAGAGTATTGCTGAAAAAGTAGCCGTTTCTGCAGTTAAGTACTCGATGCTTCGTGTCAACCCGAAGATGGATATAGCCTTTGATCTGGCACAGTCTGTTTCCTTTGATGGTGATAGTGGGCCATACATCCAATATACCTATGCACGCTGCAAAAGTGTTCTTAAGAGGGGAGAGTCGAATAAGACAACAAAGCCTCTCCCGATCACTGAACACGTCTATGCAATCACCTCCGAAGAGGAGAAGAATCTTTTGCGAAATTTACATGAATTCAGCAGTGTGATTGTGGATGCTGGACGCAACTTGTCACCCAATCTTATCGGGACATACCTTTTCTCACTCTCCCAGAAGTTCAATATCTTCTATAATAAACATTCGATTCTAACTCCCGGAGAGAAAGATGTAGGTCTTTCTGAGGGTAAACATCTCTCACAGGTGGATATAGACGAACTTCGTGCATTTCGACTCTCCTTAACTTCCGCAACCGCACACGTTCTGAAAGTCGGATTGTATCTGCTTGGTATAGAAACAGTTGAAAGAATGTAACTCCTATTTGGTATAGTAGGTATACATGCAGTCAGAATCACCCACACCAAATATAAATACGCCAACCCCTATCCAGCAGCAGGAATCTCCTTCAACTGCACCAAATAAGCCATCTCTGAAGATTCCGTTTATAATTCTTGTTAGTCTTCTTATTTTTATTTCAGGATTCGCTTTGGCATATGGGTTATTCGTGAAAAAATCTCCCAAAACAGATACAACTGTTACTCCTACAAAAAAAACGCAAAAAAAATCAATTGAGATTCTACCTACCGATAGTAATGCGGATCTCACCGGTGCACCGGAGAAGAAAGCGGTTACTCATGATGTGCTGTATACGAAAAATGGTAATATTTTCGTCTTTACACTCGCGGATAATAAAGAAACACAACTCACAACAGATGGATCAACGGCTATACCTTATACCAAACCACAATTTGCGGGTCCGGATGCGATTGCATATGTCCGCTGCACACCTGTAGGTCAAGGGAAAGATCCGTATTCTTGTATCCTTCGAAAACAACTCAAGAGCGGTCACGCAGACACGATAGTTCAAGTACATTCAAGTCCTAATAGTAATGGATTCCATACGGGTGGATTCATCGATGGGTATGAATTTAATCCGGATGGAACACTTCTGGTTTACACAACAGAAGTAAATACTGTACAAGATAATGACTTCGGTCAATTGGAAGTTCGCCTCTATTCACTTACGGATAAA
>CAZYQZ010000172.1:0-3078 GCA_964649915.1 uncultured Gammaproteobacteria bacterium
CGTGTGTCCAGCATTATTTCCACCGTTAAATCTCACGACACTATCTACTCGTTTTGCAAGGTAATCGACAATTTTACCTTTTCCTTCATCGCCCCATTGCGCACCGATAATAACTGTTTGCATAGTTAAATTTTTGAAAGCTCAACTGCTAAACCTACATATTGATCCAGAGATTGGATCTTGAGATATTTTTTATCTTTCAGAGCGATTGGTAGACTATCAATAACAGTATGCATTTCTTGCCTATTCATTGTCTTCCCACGCGTTTTGTCTTTTAGAAGTTCAAACGCGTCTTTATACCCCTTCATTCTCAAATATGTCTGAATCCCCTCTGAGAATATTTCCCAATGCGACTCTAAATCACTTTCCATCTTTTTTGGATTTGGCTCAATTCTGGCTAAACCCTGAAGAATACTGTCCCACGCCAGATAGGTGAATCCAAATGCTAAACCAAAATCCCGCTTGATTGTACTGTCGGAGAGATCGCGTTGAAGCCGTGAATAAGAAAGTTTTCTTCCGAAAAACTCAAACAAGCTATTAGAAAGTCCGAGATTACCTTCCGCGTTTTCGAACGTGATTGGATTAATTTTATGTGACATCGTTGAGGAACCTACCTCTTCTTCTTTTTTCTTCTGTAAAAAATACTCAAAACTTATATACCACCAGATATCAACGGTAAATCCCAATAAAATATTATTTATTCGAACAACGCAGTCAAAAAAACGAATCCAACTATCATACGGTAATATTTGGGTGGTAATAATGTTTGGTGTCAGTCCTAATGATTGTATAAACTTTTTACTAAATGCAACCCAGTCAATTTTGGGTGACACAAAGGAAAGCGCATTGAAGTTTCCAACAGCTCCTGTCAGTTTCCCTTCTAGTTTCACCGACTGGACACTCTCGTATTCTTTTTTTAATCGATGGTAATATACTGCAATTTCTTTCCCCATAGTTGTAGGAAGGGCGGGTTGTCCATGAGTTCTTCCAAGCATTGTTTGAGCTTTTGTCTTATGTATAAGAGTAGAAATAGTTGCAAGAAGCGTATCCAACATAGGAAGAAAGACTTGAGCTTTATACTCCTGTAACATAAGACCATAGGATGGAATATTTACATCATATGATGTAAGGCCGAAATGAATAAACGAGACCACGTCAGACAATGAATTTGTGAGAAACTTCTCTTTAAGCAAATATTCAACAGCTTTCACATCATGATTTATTTTTTTTTCATATGTTTTGACCTTTACAGCATCGTCGACAGTGAATTTCTTCCAATAATTTTTTAGCATCGATACTTCATTTTGAGTAAATGGACGAATAAGATTCGCGTTCTTAGAAAGGAATAAAAGATACTCTACTTCGATGCGCACTCTATATCGAATTAATGCAAATTCTGAAAAGTACTCAGAAATGACACGCACTTTATCAAAGTTTCGACCATCCAGTAGAGATATTGCAAACAAACGATTTTTTATTTCATCCATATCTTAGGTTGTAATCTTTTTTATTTCATTAGTATAGTGGGCTTTTTGAATTTCGATAGCAACTCGTTCTCCAAATGTGACAGATCTTCCGAAGTGATATCCGCTGTATGGGGTTGATGACGTCCCAGGCGATCCTGGCATCCGAAGGGATATATCAAACACAACTATTTTCTCTTGGGGTGGACCAGCAAGTATGGCGCTTTGAAGTGAGAAAGGACCAATAATTCCTCCTGGTACTATTTTTTTTGATGCGCGAATAAGACGCTCTGCCAAACTAAACGCTTTCTCAAGAAGTGATTCTTTCACGGTAACCGCAATGTGTCCACTTTCAATATATGATGGAGTAACACGATCACCGAGAAGGATCTGCTCTCTAGAGGGAATTCGTAGTAACCCATCAATATTGGTCTGTCTTCTTGTGTCTGTTCCTAATAATTCAATTTTTCTCGAAAGTGGAGAATAGAAAAAATTGAAATTCACTTGTACACCGATTAAATATTGTTCGATTATCGCACTTTCTAAATCATATCGTGTAATCTTTCCTTCACGAATATACCGATCTGCTGTTTGTAAATATTCGTTGTAATTTGTCGCAAAAAAGAATGATCGTTCATATTTTCTTTTCGCTTCTTTTACTTTTACGATTACCAGCGAGTTGATTTTTTTGGGGTCAGTGAGTTGTTCCGGATAGGGAATTCCCGCTTCTTTCATAAGCGTATATTGCGTATGCTTTCCTTCCCTTTCTTCGTATCGAAGTAATTTTTTATTACCAAATACTGGAATTGGAAACCTGCTTTCAAGTAAATCCAAATTACAATATACCTGCACGTACCTATGCGGAATGAAGATGACATTATTTTCTTGAAGCTTTTTTATAACTGATGCTGTTGTGAGATCAGAAAAAGAGTCGACAATAATGCAATTATCTACCAGAGCGTCAAAATGTTCTGAGTACGTTCTCTCTCTCCCTTTTTGAGCGATAACTATCGTCGGAAAATTATGCCTCTTTGCGCCTGCACATATTTCCAATGCACTATGTCCTCCAAGAGTTGCAATCGATACGCGTTTCATACCAAAATCTCCTTTAGTCTCCGTTGCTCAATTGCTTCTTTTATTTCGCGAGCTATTCGCTTACCGCTACTCATCGGCTCATTAAAATGGTAATCAGAGTATGATGATCCTTGAGGAAAAACATTTGTGCCTGCCACAATTCGACACGATATTTCTATACAATAAAATTCACAATCTTGAGTAATGATTGTTTCAAGACAAAAGGGACCGTATAACCCATCAGGAGGTATAATCTTTTGGGACATTCTCACTACATCTTCTGCCATGCGATACGCTTTTGGAAGAAGGGATTCACGTATGACGATTGGGAAATTTCCAACAACAGTATACGAAGGATCCAATTCTAATTGTTCCTGAAAATGATGCGGCAATCTTCCTATACCGTCAACGTTACTTTCATATCTTCTATCGACTCCCATGAGCTCAACAGTGTTGCGTATTCTTGAATAGAAGAATTGTAAATATACTGGAACACCTACAATATATTCTTGAATTGTATATTGTAATTTTTTTAACTTTT
>CAZYQZ010000173.1:0-3042 GCA_964649915.1 uncultured Gammaproteobacteria bacterium
CCCAGGATCTGATCTTCAATTGCAGCTAAATACATACCGTACCGCGTACCTCCAAACGCCGTAAAGTACAAAAGAAGCGCTACCACCGTACACGCAAAGGTCACCCGCCCGAAGATGATCGATGCTATGAAAGAGTATGGCCTGATACTCTTTGATATTCTTTGAGCCACTTCATGCAACTTTGGAGTGGTTTCGTACGGTCGTGGTGTGTGTATCTGTTCCAGCGCTGGGTTCACATAGCGCATGAACTGGTTCATCGTTGCTCGATACCGTCTCCGTGTCCCCTCGGGGATTCCTGCCCGTTGGGTATCATTGCCAAATTCCTCCAGTAGTTTGCCCGTAACTACTTCTGAAGTAAATAACTGTCCCTTCTTGGTCTCAAACCATTGCTGAAATTGCCCAAAATCAGCAAGGTAGTTTTTAACAGATCCGGCAGACAAACCTTTGCCCAGAAGGTATGTCTGGAAATCATTGACCAAGGTATCCTTCTTTTCTACCGGCTTCGGGGTAGAAATTGCTGAAGAAAGCTGGACATTCGATGTAGAAAACACTGCCCGGGTATCAACTACTATCGGCTGTCCAGATGGATTCACCCAGGACATAAACATCTTCATCGTAGCCATGTATCGACGAAGAGATGAAGCTGGGATTTGGATGGAACGAAGATGGTCCTCGTAGCCAGAAAGAAGGGTAGAACTAAGGAGTGAAGGTGAAAATTGTGCTCCGAAGGTAGACTCATACCAACGGATAAACCGCGATAGGTCCGCGGTATAGTTTCTAATCGAACTCTTACTGAGTCCTTTTTGGGCTAGAAAGGACGCAAAGTCCCCGGGCAGCTGCTGCACTTTTTGGGCAATCTTCAGGCAATCTTTTATAACGAAGCTTCTCTATGTAACATCTTGATATTACGTGCTGTTACATAATTAACTAGTTATCTACTATAATAACAAGAAACGAGCAAATGCTGTCAATAGGCAAAAGGTCTTTTTTAGCCTATAAAAGGGGAGGTTTTTCTAGGGTGTTACACAGTATGTAACAGGAGAATAATCTTATCTTTTTCGCGTCATTGTTCTGACGGTCAATTTCAAGGGTTCAGGGGGAGTATCAAACGAGCCGGTGCAAGTGCTTATCACTCATTGATAAAGACTGCTAGGTATTCTGGTTATATATAACAGAGCGTCAGAACAACCTAAAACATAATTTAAAAATAATAAATTATAAAAAGTGGAATAGATCAAAACTAGACAAAGTAGATCAGAGGTTCGTGTAAATGAAGACCTTATTGTCATGTGAGTAGATGACAGAACGAGGAAAAGAGTGTTCTTGGATAGTGGTTTCCGTTTTAATTCTTATGGGTTTATTCTCTATGATACTTACAAAGTTTGTATGAAGGGGTAATATGTCAAAAACCCCGGCAGAATTCTCAGAAGAAACCCACTCGGCTTCGCCTTCCCAGAGGAGTTTAGCCGGACTATTAACTCTGACATGTAGCAGTTGTTTCATGTACTGTGTCTAAAACGGTAGAAAACCAGAAGACCTTCATAGTGTACCATTTTTCACCCAAAAATCTAGAAGAAAACGATAAAATATAGCACTTTTTCATATTATATAAGCTATTTAATACTATTATAGGACTACCAACTACAGGATATTATTGATCGTTTATCTTGTTGGAACAACAAATACATAGATAACAGTATAGTAATAATTGTCTTTACCAAAATTGCCTCTATAGTTTCTCGAATCGCGAAAAGTGAAGTTAGCCTCAAAATAGTGTTCAAAATATATCAAAAGATATCAATAATTACTGAATATATGGCGTGTAGATAGGTTTATTTAGCTGGAGAAGGGGGAGTGGATGGTGGGAGCGCTGGTTTTTCGACTGGTGGAGTGGAAATTACAGGTGTAATTGTATCATCATGAAGCTTGGGTTTCTCAGAATGTATTTTTCCGTCGGCGTGATGAAAAATGCGGGAAATAACTGACTCCTTTTTACCATTTTTTGCATCCGGCAAAAGTGGATTAGGAGCCGTTGGTTCCTTGAATTGAATCATGGGAGATACTGTACTGACATTAGGTTTTTCAGCCGTTGTAGGCGATTGTACCGGCTTAGTAATTTCCTTATTTTGAGGTAAATTTGTTTCCTTTGTTTTGCTTTCTATACTGTTTGATACTGTTGTGGATACTTTTATTCCTGCGTCTTCTAGACTCCCAATATACATGAATTTCTCAATCGGTACATCATCAACTTGGCCATTAAGGATTGCTGCGACGTCATGAATCGTTGTTTTCATCTCAACTGACGCACCCTTTTTCCCTGTTTGTGACTCAGTTGTGAAAAACGGCTGGGTCATATAATTGATAAGCTTTCTGGCTCTTTGATAAACGAGTTGATCATGAGGAGATAGTTCTGACTCTCCAACGATAGCGACGATTCTTTGTAGACGCTGATGCTGATGAAGTGTTTCTAGTGCGCGAGTAGCAGTTTCGTAATGTTCTTTTCCGACAACTTTAGGACTTAGAGTACTGGAGTTGGACAATAGTGAATCAATTGGTGGGTAAAATCCGCGTGATGCAATCGGACGAGAGAGAACAACGACCGCATCAAGATGAGAGATAATCGCGCCAACTCCCACATCTCCCAATTCATCGGCGGGAACATAGACCGTTTGTAGAGAGGTGATGGAACCGTTTTTTGTTGAAATGAGACGATTTTCAAAGTTAGAGATCTCTGTTTCAAGAGTTGCTTGATATCCCAGCTCCGAAGGAATGGATCCTAAAACCGATGAAACCTCACTTCCTGCTTGGATAAACCGATAGACATTGTCAGCAAAGAAAAGCACATCTTTCTTTTCTTTGTCTCTATAATATTCTGCAATCGTCGCTGCAGCCCAGGCAACGCGGAAACGGACGATCGCATTCTCATTCATCTGTCCGAAGATAAGACCTACACGATCAATAACCTTTGATTCTTCAAGAGCTCTCATCAGTTCGTGTCCCTCACGGATACGCTCACCAATTCCAGCAAACACCGCTACTCCC
>CAZYQZ010000174.1:0-2962 GCA_964649915.1 uncultured Gammaproteobacteria bacterium
CGGGTATGCTTTCTGCAGGACAGAAAACTAAAGTATTTTTGGCAAAAGCTTTCCTGAATGACCCAAAGATTCTTCTTCTTGATGAACCAACTGCCTCTCTAGATCCTGACATAGCAAATAAAATACGCAAGATACTGAGAAATCAACAAAAACAATTAAAAACTTCCATACTTATTACATCTCATAATATGGCTGAGGTGGAAGAATTGTGTGACCGTGTTATTTTCATACATCACGGAAAGGTGATTGCCCAAGATACTCCTTCTGGCCTTGCAAGGAGAACAAAGCTTTCCAGTGTAAAGTTGACTGTTGTTCAAGGGATGTCTTCCCTCAAAATAATTTGTCATAAACATGAGTGGGAAATATTACAGGATGACCGCCTTGTAACTATAACAATAGATGAAAAAAATATTACTGAGCTCATGTCACTTCTCGGGCGAGAGCATGTAGAATATTCATCAATCTCAATCGAACATCCATCCCTTGAAGACTTCTTCTTATCAGCTTCAACAGATGGATAAAATCATGCAAAGAATATACGCAATCATTTATCGACACATGGTGGTATGGACGAAAAATATGGGGAGACTTACTGACTCCTTCTTCTGGCCACTTATTTCTCTGTTTCTCTGGGGGTATTTAAGTCTGTATCTTCAGGATAAAGGGGGCGATCAGAAATTGCTCGCTGCCTTTGTAGGAGGTTACATGTTCTGGATGTTTCTTCAAAGGAGTCAGGAGGAGATCTCAATTGGGCTTCTTGAAGATCTGTGGAATCGAAACTTTATCAATATTTTTGCTACCCCGATCACTATCTGGGAGTACATTATAGCTCTTGTACTTACGGGCCTTATAAAACTAAGTATTGCATCAGTTATTATGGGAGTCGTTGCGTTTCTTCTTTTCCAGTTCAATATTTTATCATTTGGGTTGTACCTTATTCCCTTTACCTTTAGTATTCTGTGTACGGGGTGGTGGATGGGATTGCTTATTAATGGATTAATTATTCGTTTTGGGTTTGATGTGGAGGCATTGGGTTGGACGATCATCTTTCTCCTGCAACCTTTCAGTGGCGTTTTTTACCCAATATCCATATTACCGTCGTGGATGAAATCGATTGCTATGATTTTCCCTTCAAGCTATGCGTTTGAAGGGTTACGAACCTATATTTTTCAAGGAACATTTGATTGGAAACTCTTTGCTATTAGCATGATCCTCAATGGCGTTTTCTTAGGAGTAGGGCTTCTTTTTTATAAAAAAATGTACGATAGCGCTAAAGATGGTGGACATCTTGTAAAGCTATTCTGATATAGAAAGTCATCTTTACCACTGATTGGAGAGAGCGTACAATAGGAAAACTTCACCAACACACTTAAAAGGCGCAAAGGAGGTATATATGACAATAAAATCACAGCACCCAGAATACCAATACCTTAATCTTCTGAAGGACATCCAAGATAACGGTACTTGGAAGGTAAGTCATTCAACTGGAGTGAAATTAAAAAGTGTTTTCGGAAGACAAATTCGTTTTGATCTTTCTCAAGGATTTCCACTCTTAACCACCAAAAAAGTTTTTTCCCGGGGAATTATTCATGAACTTATCTGGTTTTTATCAGGTTCATCAAATATTAAATATCTTGTAGATAATAATGTACATATATGGGATGAATGGGCTTACAAAAAATATCAGTGGGCCGTAGACGCAAAAAAAACAGAATCTCTTTCCTACGAGGAATTCTTAAAAAAGATACAAGAAGATAAGAAATTTCTTAAAAAGTGGGGAGAGTTAGGACCTGTCTACGGTGTCCAATGGAGAAAATGGCCAACTGGAAGAAAAAATACTGTGGATCAACTCGGCTGGGCAATCGAAAAGATAAAAAAATACCCTCAAAAAAAACATTACATTATCTCTGCATGGAATGCTGGATGTATTTATGAAATGTCTGGAAGTCATGCTGCATCTATGGTTATCGCACCATGTCATACGATGTTTCATATCAACATAACAGGAGACAAATTGTCGCTTCTCCTTTACCAGCGAAGTGCTGATATGTTCTTAGGTGTGCCGTTTAATATTGCAAGTTACTCTCTCTTAACTCTTCTCCTAGCTCAGGTGACGGGTTATAAACCTGGAGAGTTCATCCATACATTTGGTGATGCTCATATCTATGAAAATCATTTTGACCAAGTGAACGAGCAACTCTCTCGTACACCACGATCATTTCCTACGATGAGTATTACACCATCTATCAAAAAGATCGATGATTTTGCCTTTGAGCATTTCAATCTGCAGGGATATGATCCATATCCTCCCATTAAGGGGGAAATTACAGTCGTTGGTGGATTCTAAATCACTATAATGTACGACAGTCTGAATACGTACAGCGGCCGAAAGCCAAAAAAAAGAAACATAGCTGCTTCCCTTATCTTGATTTTCATAACAGTTTCTTCTTGGGCAGGTATTCTTTTTTTCCTCATTCATTTTGCGAAAGAAAACGCTAATGGTACTGAGCTTCTTTCTCCGCTTTCAGAAAATATCCAAACTTTTCGTCCAGAGCCGACACCAGCACAATCTCAACTCAAACAAATCGTTAATAAATCGCTTGAAGGAACACAAGGAGATTATGGTATCGTCATTTATAACTTCAAAACGCACGAAAGCTATCTGCAAAATGCAGAAGAATCCTTTCAGTCGGCGAGTCTGTATAAGCTATGGGTTATGGCAACAGCCTACGATATGATTTCCTCAGGAACCCTTAAACGTGATGAGCTACTCTCACAAGATGCAAGTTTTTTGAATGAAAAATTTCAAATTGCAACTGATGCAGCGGAAATAACTGAAGGAACTATAACAATGAGTGTTGATAATGCGCTTGAGCAAATGATTACGATATCTCATAACTACGCAGCTCTTCTTCTGTCATGGAGAATACGACTAGCAAGTGTCTCATCTTTGATAGAGAAC
>CAZYQZ010000175.1:0-2958 GCA_964649915.1 uncultured Gammaproteobacteria bacterium
TTCTTCAGGTTCTCTATTTTGACAGTCAGCGAGTTTACCAGGAAGTGATGCTCCATCAAGGGCACCTTTGCGAATAATCGCTTCCTTCGCTGCTTTCGCTGCAAGTCGTGCTTTCGCTGCAAGAAATATCTTTTCTAAAATCTTTCTTCCATCTGCCGGATTTTCCTCAAAATATGTATCAAGTGCATCATTTACCACGGTTTGCACAATAGGTTGAACTTCAGCATTTCCAAGTTTGCCTTTTGTTTGTCCTTCAAACTGGAGATTCTGTGAAGACATTTTAATGTGAACAACAGCTGTTAGACCTTCCCGAGTATCTTCTCCTAAAAGTGCAGCGTCGTTTTCTTTGATCGCACCAATTTTTTTGCCATAATCGTTGATTGATCGGGTAAGGGCCATTCGAAAACCAGTAAGATGTGTACCACCTTCTGCTGTGTTGATAACGTTGACGAAGCTTTCAACATTTTCTGCGAAACTATCGTTATATTGGATTGCAACCTGTACTTCTACGTCTCCCTCGCTTTTATCAACAAAGATGGGATCGTGAAGTGGGAGTTTATTGTGGTTTAACTCTTCAACCAGAGAACGAATGCCGCCCTCAAAGTAAAAATGCTCCTGAGTATCAGTGCGCTCATCTGTGATATGGAAAAATAGTTTCGAGATAAGGTATGCCCGTTCTTTTATTTGCTTTCTCAGCGTGCCATAATCGAGTACGACGCTTCGGGTAAATATTTCCTTGTCAGGTACAAAAGTGCTTATAGTACCGGTTGGTTGGTTTGGAAAATCAAAACTGGGTTTGGGAATGGTTGAAATCTTCCCCTGAGGTACTCCCCTCTTATATTCTTGTGCGTATACTTTGTTATCGCGTTTGACTTCTACTCGCATGTAGGTAGAGAGCGCATTGACAACGGAAGCTCCCACTCCATGGAGTCCTCCAGAAACTTTATATGCAGAAGAACTGAATTTTCCTCCTGCGTGAAGTTTTGTCATTACGATTTCAAGAGCAGAAATGCCATATTTTGGGACCTTATCAACTGGAATGCCGCGTCCGTTATCTGCAACAGTAACCGATTCATCTTTATGAATGGTGATCCAGACATGACTTGCATACCCTGCCAACGCTTCGTCGATTGAATTATCAACAATTTCTGTGAGACAGTGATGAACACCTTTAAGGTCCGTTGAGCCAATGTACATCGCCGGTCGTTTTCTGACAGGTTCCAAACCTTCCAAAACGACTATCTGTTCACCTGTATATTTATCTGCTGTTTTTTTCTTATCCATGAGTTAGTTGTGGGACTTCTTGAGAAAAAAAATACCTGGCAATAAAGTTACCATAGGGTCATTATAACAAAGATTTCTTCTCTGGCAATACCCCCCCTTTACATACGCTAAACAATCGATGCTTGAACCATTACTGTGGTCTAGGTAGGCTTAAAAAAAGGACTTCTAGAGTAAGTTTCGCATTTATGTTGCGTTTGACGAAATCATGAGCCTGGTCAAACTTACGCAGGAGTGTGGCAAGGTATAAAGGAGTAAAAGGGACTGAGGATGCTTTATATGAGTCAAGCATCATGTGACGCAGGCCAAAAATCGAGTCCTTGAGAAAGGTTTTAATACTTTCTTTATCTTTTCCGATAATTTGTGCGTGTATGATCCGTGCTGATGCGGAATCCTCCTTGAGTACGCGTAAGATTTCCAATGTTTGATTTTCTGGCGAGGTGTTCACTGCATCAGAAGTTTTAGCAGAGCGAATAATAAAAGCGCGAGAAAGGATGGTTGGGATAATCTTTTCTTCCGAGGTGCCTGATAGTATGAGAAAGGTATTTCGGGGTGGTTCTTCAAGAGTTTTTAACAATGCATTTTGCGCATCAAGAGTGGCTGTTTCGAAATTATAGATAATAATTGCTCTATTTTGAGAAGCCGCAGTTGAAACGCTAAGAGTTTTCTGAATCTGACGAATCTTTTCTATACCGATCGACTGCTCTTGTGAAATAATAGTTTGATCGAAGTGCGATATAGAATATTTTTTCAGAATATCTGCAATTTGTTTGTCCCGTTCCTCTCTATTTGTGCCGATTAGTAAGTAGGTGTGCATCTTTTTATTGACATTATAGTATAGTCTATCCGACAATAGAATTATGGTTACTGCCCAAAACCTACTTGAGGCTCTTGTTTCTGAAAAAATCATTTCAGAACAGGACGTATCCGAGATAAAATCACTTGCTCTAACATCAGGTGAGAGTATCGAAACAATTCTTTCAAAAAAACGATACGCTGATGAATTACAGCTTCTAAAGGCAAAAGCAAAAGTTCTCTCTGTCCCGTTTATTCAACTTGCAGGACGAGGAATTCCACCAGATGTTTTAACACTTATTCCTGAACCGGTTGCTCGTAAGTATCACCTCATCCCATTTGATATAGATCGAAAAACCGACACGCTCATGATTGCGATGGTGGACCCACTTGATTTGTCAGTCGTTGAATTTTTGGAACGAAAATCAGGAAAAAAAGTATTGACGTATATTGCTCAAGACACGGAAATAGAGCGTATTATCAATGAACAGTATTCTCAAAACTTAGCAACCGAAGTGACTGCAGCCTTGAAAGAAACAAATGAAACGGTAATCAAAACGTTCGAGGCAGGACATCTTGATGATGTTATAAAAGAGGCACCGATTGCTAAAATCGTTTCAACAATACTTGAATTCGCTGTTAAAG
The DNA here is from genome assembly GCA_964649915.1 of uncultured Gammaproteobacteria bacterium. Classification (GTDB taxonomy): domain Bacteria; phylum Patescibacteriota; class Microgenomatia; order 2-02-FULL-39-11; family 2-02-FULL-39-11; genus CAZYQZ01. Next base: position 2,722 of record CAZYQZ010000175.1, read on the forward strand.
CAAGAGCTTCCGACATACATATTGAACCCCAAGAACAGCGAACACGAGTGAGATATCGCATTGATGGTATTTTGCATGAAAAATTAGCATTACCGCGGTCAGTTAACGACGCTGTTGTATCTCGTATAAAAATACTCTCAGGAATGAAAATTGATGAAAAACGGATTCCTCAAGATGGACGCTTTAATTTCAAAATTAGCCAAGAAGAAGTGGATCTTCGTGTTTCAACACTGCCGA
>CAZYQZ010000176.1:0-2934 GCA_964649915.1 uncultured Gammaproteobacteria bacterium
GAAAAAGTAGCGCTAGAATTATTTAAACGAGGTAGCGAGGTATGCGCAAAAAACGGTCTTATTCTTGTTGACACAAAGTACGAGTTCGGTGAGTATAACGGTAAACTTGTTCTTATTGATGAAATACATACGCCTGATTCAAGTAGGTTTTGGGTCAAAAAGAGCTACGTTGCCAGGTATAAGAAGGGATTAGAGCCAGAAAATTATGACAAGGAATTTTTCAGAAAATGGTATGTGCAAAAAGGATACCGTGGAGATGGAGAAGCTCCAAAGATGTCCAAAGACTTGCAGCTAAAAACTGCAAAAAGGTATATTTCAATTTTGGAAAAAATTACTGGGAAACGATTTCACCCGGAAAAATATCCCGTTGGAAGTAGTATTAAAGATGTTCTTATTAAATTATGAAGGGAGATGTTCAAATGAATACACCACTTGTCGTGTTGTTCCTTGGATCTGCTTCAGATATGTCATGGGCAGAGAAAATAGTAGTTCAGTTAAAAGAGTTTCAGATTCAATCTCAAACTCGTATTGCATCGGCTCATAAAACACCTCAGTACGCCCTCAAGTTGGTAAAAGAGTATGAAAAAAAATATAGCAGTTTGATTTTTATCGCCATCGCGGGTCGATCAAATGCATTAGGTGGATTTCTTGATGCAAACTCGTCTTCTCCAGTTATTAATTGTCCTCCACCAGCGAATTCATTTGCCGGATTGGATATTCTATCGTCACTTCGTATGCCATCAGGAGTTGCTCCAGCAACAGTACTAGAAGCTGATCAAGCGGCAATACTTTGCGCAAAAATTTTTGCTGTTGAGGACAGAAAATTACGAGATAGAATCGATGTCTATCATAAACATCTTGTTGAGAAACTCATAACCGCAGATCGGGAATTAGAAAAGTAACACGCTATGATTGATATAGGGAAACTCAAGTATAAGGAAGCGATGCATGATAAATGTGGCGTTTTTGGTATTTACGCAAAGGGGCTAGATGTAGCGAAAATTACATACTTTGCTTTGCATAGTCTCCAACATAGAGGTCAGGAAAGTGCAGGTATTGTGACAAGTGATGGAGTCACAATGCGCAGCATCAAGAGACTTGGTCTTGTCACTTCAGTATTTAATGAGACAAATTTAAAAAGTCTCCACGGCTATATAGCAGTGGGCCATAATCGGTACTCGACAACTGGAGGAAATACGGAAAATAATATCCAGCCTGTCATTATTCCAGGGAACGGACACTCCCTGACTGTTGCACATAATGGAAACTTAACGAACGCAGAAAAGTTGGCTTCAGAACTGAATGGGCATAAACGAACTTCAACGTCAGATACTGAACTCTTAGCCCTTCTCATAGCGAAAGAAAAAGCTCGAAGCTGGGAAGAAAAAATAGTTGCCGCAGTAAAGAAATGCGAAGGAGCATACTCGATAGTATGCGCGAGTAAAGATAAATTGTTTGCTTTTCGTGATCCTTGGGGCTTTCGTCCTCTAACAATTGGAAAACTACATGGACATTTTGTTGTTGCTTCTGAAAGTTGTGCGCTTGATACAATCGGAGCAACAGTTGTTCGCGATGTATTACCAGGAGAGATCGTAGTTATTCAAGAGAAGCAAATAAGAACCGTAGCACAGTTACCCGTTACGTCTCGGCATTTTTGTCTTTTTGAATATGTGTATCTTGCAAGACCAGATAGCGTTTTAAATTCGCGGCTCGTGCACCAGTCGAGACAAACTGCCGGTGAATTACTCGCAAAAGAAGCGCCAGTTGATGCAGACATGGTTGTTGCTGTCCCTGACTCAGGAACATCTGCCGCTATCGGATTTGCGAAAGCTTCAAATATTCCGTATGGAGAAGTGTTAATTAAAAATAGATATATTGGCCGAACGTTTATCTCTCCTGACCAATCAATGCGCGAACAATCAGTGAAGTTGAAGTTTAACCCTATGAAGAGTATAGTTGCTGGGAAAAGAATCGTTCTCGTTGACGACTCTATTGTACGCGGTACTACAATGAGAAAAATTGTAGATGCACTTCGCTTAAGTGGGGCAAAGAAAATTCATCTTCGAATTTGTTCACCCCCAGTGAAATGGCCATGTTTCTTTGGAGTCGATACACCGACAAGAAAAGAGCTTATTGCCTCAACAAAGTCGGTTGCCCAAATTAAAAATTATATAAAAGCTGACACTTTACACTACCTCTCCCTATCTGGTTTAATAGAGGCATCCAAGCAAAACCCCGATACGCTTTGTACTGCCTGCTTTACGGGGAAGTATCCAGTTGCCGTAGATATGAATTTTTCAAAAACAATGTTTGAAAAATCCTCTTAATCGTATGATATAAATACTTATTCCATTCCTGTCCATTTATGAAAATTAACTATATATAGTAGGAGTATTATGAAAAATATTCAGACAACAGATCCGGAAGTAGCAAATTATATAAAAAGTGAAGCAAAGCGTCAGAAAGAAGGACTTGAGATGATTCCTTCAGAAAATTACGTATCTGATTCAGTCTTAGAAGCGATGGGATCAATTTTAACGAACAAGTATTCAGAAGGGTATCCTAGAAAGCGATATTACGGCGGAAACGCGGTCATCGACGAGGTAGAAGAACTTGCCATAAAACGTGCAAAGAAATTATTTGGCGTTGAACACGTAAATGTTCAACCTTACTCAGGATCCCCAGCGAACCTCGCAGTGTATATGGCTGTTTGTCAACCTGGCGATACGATAATGGGACTAGATCTTACTCATGGCGGACATCTTACTCACGGATGGAAGGTTAGTGCGACAGGGATTTTTTATAAAAGTGTTTTATATCATGTGGACGGAAAAACTGGAAAAGTAGACTTTGAGGAATTAGTGCGGCTTGCAAAACAGTATAAACCGAAGCTTATCTGGGTAGGAGCAACTGCCTATGTATATGAATTTCCTT
>CAZYQZ010000177.1:0-2292 GCA_964649915.1 uncultured Gammaproteobacteria bacterium
CCTATGTACACTGCTCCAGACAGGTATCCTCCCGGGTTATTTCGCAAATCCAAAACTACACCTTTTATCTGAGGGTCTGCTGAGATTTTCTGATTGATCTCGGTAACTGCTTTTTCCCATTCGTTATTCGTTCGATCTCCGAACTGCGAAAGTTTAAGGTATGCTACTTTCTGATTTCCCTTATTCTTCAAACTCCATTCAACTGATGCGATGTTAATCGTGTCTCTCATCACCGATATATCTTGGGTTTTCTGGGCATCTTTATGAAGAATTGTAAGTACCACTTTCGTACCCTTTACTCCGCGTATGGCGGTGACTGTTTCTGGAATAGTCCAGTTAATTGTTTCCTTACCATCAACCTTCACAATCCAATCTCCGGCCTTGAGTCCGGCTTTCTCAGCAGGTGTACCCTTCAGAGGTGCTACGATAATTATTTGTTTCTCTTTCATTCCCAGCTGAGCTCCAATTCCCTCAAAGTGTCCACCGAGAGAGTCTTTTGAGTCTTTGTTCTGGGTGGGTGGGAGAAATACTGTGTATGGATCACCTAATGACTGAACCATTCCGCTTATCGCACCGTATACCATCTTCTGTGCGTCTATACTTTTGCGATCGACATAATTACTTTCAATTCTTCTCCAGACATCCCAAAAAAGCGCAAAGTCTACATCCCGAGAAAGGCTGGAGGTAGTATTCGTCACGGTGGAAGAGCTTACTGCTGCGGATGTTCCCGACACATGCTTCTCTCCAGATCTATACCCGGCTACAAAAATAAGCACCACACATGTCAGTGCAACGACAAAATTTCTAATTGTTTTCAGACTCATATGAAATAGGACCTATTGTAGAAGATATATTTTTTTACGCGAAGGGTCAAGAATCACTTCTTTGCCCGCATGCTCGACACATTCTTTAAACTGTGCTGCTCCCACTTGGGCAAATGGCAGATCAGTTTCTTCATCTATCGGAGATTTACTAATCACAGCCCGTGCGCCAAGCGCATCCAACTTAGACAGCGCAGCGAGGGTTACTTCCTCAAGAAGAACAATAACCTTATCTACATCTCCCATATTTGAAAGTACTGTCACATTTTTTCCTGTAATATAACTGAGAAGTCCCATTACCTGTTTACCGCCGGCTTTCTCTACATCCAGATCCTTCGCCTCACACTCTATCTCTATAGCTTGCGGATTCACTGTTTTCACTCTTCCTTGCATGGTCGGATATATCGTCTGAGATTTTCCTTCACGAATCTGAAATGCTATATGGCCAGTTTTAAGGTCTATTTGAGTAATAATGCCGGATTGAGGACTCTTTATGACGATAGATGAAAGAAGTGATTTCTTTTCTGCAAGAACATCTCCTTCTTTGATGCTATCTCCGATTGATTTCTTCAGATATTTGCCCACCTTATGAGGTGAGACTGAAAGATAGGTGGAGAGATCTATTGTGAGTACTTCGCCTTCCAGGATAAGCGTGGCAAGAGGTGTTTCTATCGTTACCTCATCCTTCTCCTTCACGAGAACTTTTGCCCTTGGGGGGATGTTTGTTACGATTGTTGTCTTCATTGGCAGATGTTGACCTATTTTAGAGCGGTTGGACTATGTATGGAAGAAGCGCGACAAAGCGTGCTCGCTTTACTTCCCGAGTGACTTCTTTCTGATGTTTGTTACAGATGCCACTTCGAAGTCTCGATACTATCTTTCCTCGCTCGGTGATACATTTTCGTAGTGTATCAAGATCAAGAAGCGATGGAATCATTCTGTTGGTACAGAAGAAACAGGGCTTTGGTTTTGGTAGTCTTTTTTGTTTACTTTGTCTTCTAGGTTTCATATTTTTTTATAATTCTTTATAACTTAAAATGGTATATCGTCAGGATTTATATCCTCATTCACTGGCGCTTTCTCTGTCTTTTCTACTTTCTCTTCCTTTTTCTCTAGTGTACTCGTCTTCTTCTTCACTTGTGCTGTCGCTACTGGTTCTTCCGTTATATGTGGCGGCTCAGAAACTGACGCTACATTTGCTGCTTGTGGCACTGCTGTTTCCCCTGGCTTTGGTGCAGCTACCGCTGTCCCATCTGCCGGCTTTCTTGAGTCTAGGATAATCATATCTTCTATGACTATCTCTGTTGTCGTCCTCTGGACGTTATCTTGTCCGGTCCAAGTTCTCGTCGAAAGCCTTCCCTCTACATATACTTTTCGTCCTTTTGTTAGAAGCTGGCTACACAGTTCTCCAAGTTTGTTCCAGGCGACGATTCTATGAAACTCTGTTTCTTCTTTCGTCTCTCCTGACTGT
>CAZYQZ010000177.1:2302-2914 GCA_964649915.1 uncultured Gammaproteobacteria bacterium
CACGCTCTGTTGGTAGCAAGACCAAACGTACAAACCGCAGTCCCCGATGGTGTATATCGAAGTTCCGGATCTCGTGTAAGGTTTCCTATCAACTGTACTTTATTCAGTGAACGAACTGACATACGTGTATACTTACTCTTTAGTCACTTTTTTCGATTTCTTTTTCTTTGGTTTTTCTTCTGTCTTGGTTTCTTTTTTCGCTTCTACTTTCACTACTTTCTCTGCTTTAACTGCTTTTTCGACTTTCTCGACTTTCTCTTCTTTCACAACTTTTGGTACTTTTCCGTTTTTCTTATCCAGGGCTTCTTGCTTGCGAAGGGCCTTTTTATCAATTGGTTTCTCAACAACCAGGAAACGAAGAATATCTTCATTTACCTTCAACTTGTCGGTGACTGTGATAACGTCAGTTGATAATAGGGTGAAGAGCACATAATGATAGATACCTTCACTCGCCTTTTTGATCTTGTACGCAAGAAGCTTCTTTCCCCATGACTTATCATCTAGAATCTTGCCCTTTTTATCTACGATGAGTTTTTTGGCACCAGATACGACATCTTCGCTCTTGGCGTCTGTTTTAATCACTAGTATTAATTCGTATTGTGAAATCATGCG
>CAZYQZ010000178.1:0-2907 GCA_964649915.1 uncultured Gammaproteobacteria bacterium
TTCAGAAAACATGACAGCGTGGGAAATGGCTGATTTGTTACTAAACAAACCCGCGGGACATTTCCCCTTTGATGAATATAACTATTTCTTCATGCCATAACTAGTCGTCTTCAACCTCAATCTTTCCCCAACTACCAGCAAAAGCTTGTTCTTTGGTAGCAATATAAATCTCTATTTGATCAAGTGAGGTTTCTTCATATATGCGAGCAATATGTTTTTTGAGATAGATCAGACTAGCGTAACCTGGACAGATAAATAGAAGTGTTGGAAAATCATGGCCAGTAGCTTCTGTGAATTTCCCATCATCAATATAATCACAATATTGTTCGATTCTTTTGCGTAGGGCAAAGCGAGGGGAACTGTCTTCGACTACTTCAATAAAATATCTTTTTGTATTATCGGTAATATCTACCCTGGCAAAGTACGCATCTGGTAAGGGATGAATTAGGTACGGGTGAGCCAGTAGATCAGTTTTAGTGAAAAAATGGAGTGTGTGTTTTGATTTATCTGATTCACCTCGTAAATAGAGGAAGTACTCAGCGACAAATAGAGAGTGGGTAATAAACTGTCCTGATCTGATCTTTTCCCGGTAGATTCGCTTGAGTGCACGCTTATCAAAATCTGGGCTGTCAGATAGAACTTTGATACTTCCAGATGATAGATAATAGACGGCGGGTAGGTTAGCAAGTCCCAGAGATCGTGAGTAGTGTTTACCGATGTAGTTGTAAGTAATGAGATTTTTAAGATGGTAATTTGTTAGGCGGATATTATTTTGATTGAGTAGTCGTTGAAGTTGTGAGCTATTTAAAAAACGGAATCTATAGAGATAACGGAGGATGTCTAGTTGTGCAGATGGTAGTAATTGGATGTCCATAGTAGTTAAGTCGTGGCAGTTTGGAATGATTGTATCATTCCTCTCCCTTATATATGAGGAATAAGAGGGTAAAAGAAAAATATAAAATACCGTACTATCAACCTAAATCAAAAATATCCATTACCTACCGGTAGGAAATCAAGGAAGAGCTGAATACACCCTTTTCGATGACTGCTTTTCTTTTGGTTTAATGGACACGTCAACAGACCCAGCATATTTTTTTGCATACAGTTTTCGAGATGAATCGATCACCTCATCAACTCTATTTTGACTATATTCAATCTTTACTGGAACAGTTACCCCTGAGAATGGTTCTTCTGGGTTAAGCGCACCAAGTCTCATATAGAAGTGGTATGAAGGCAGGCTGGCAATTTCCCCTTGCTCTATATATGGTCTGAACTGGGGTAAAATCATCCGTTCATCTTCAGGGTTAGCCGTTCTAAAACAAATCACCGTTCCAGTATTGGCCAAGGTGATATTTACCAATGAGATATCTTCAAGTTGTGCGGTGGTCTGGTGAGCCAGGATAGCACCTAATCTATATTTACGAGCCTCAGAGAGGATCTGAGCAAACGCTGGGGTTGCAAAGTTTTGGAACTCATCGACGTAGAGATAAAAATCTTTTCTGTCTTCTGGCTTCATTCTGGCACGTTTGAGTGCCGCCAATTGAATCTTGGCCATAATTAGCACACCAAAGACACTCGAATTATCTTCTCCAATCCTTCCCTTAGCTAAATTGCAAAGTAGTATTTTCCCCTCATTCATAATTGTGTCGAAGTTTATGGTGGACTTGCCCTGTTCAAGTATTCGTTTAGCAGTAGGTGAGAAAAGGAAACGTCCAATCTTGTTGGTAATTGGCGAGATCATCTTCACCTTTTGATAATCACCAGCTTTGGCAAATTCATACTTCCAAAAGTCCAAGAGGTTTTCATCTTTTAGGTTACGCACTACTGACTTTCTATATGAGGTATTAATTAGGAGCTTGTAGACAGTAAAAAGAGAAGCATCAGGGATGGTAAAGGCCGTATGAATAGTGTTACGAAGAATGTATTCCATTCTTGGCCCTGAGTATTTGTCAGTATAGATTTTGTTAAAAACCGAGATAATACTTTCGGCAATGAATTCCTTTTCGCGGATAGCATCTTCCTCATTTAGTCCTGGGGTAAGTTCAAGTAAATTTATCCCCATTGGGTAGCCAATATCGTCAGGGTTAAAATAAACCACATCTTGAATTCGCTCTTTGGGGATAACGGATAATATTTGCTCGATTAAGTCACCATGTGGATCGATAACACTCAAACCTTTATTATTTTTAATATCCTGTTCGATCATCGACAAAAGCATTGTTGATTTGCCAGTTCCCGTTGCCCCCAAGATATAGACATGGCGACGACGTTCATCGGCCGTCAGGCCTATCTTGGTTTCAGTGCCACCATAGGTATTTTTGGCAAAATATATGTCAAGCTCAGTCTTTTGTTTTAGAGACAATGGTGCTGGTAATTCTTTACTATGCAATTTTGATAGATTTTCTGTCTTTGTCGTGCTCGTATATGGAAAATGATACAAATCAGCTAGTTCAGAAGTTGAGAGAATTAAGTTACCAAAGAAACCAAATAGTCGTCTCATGTAGAGCCACAGTAATATATTGTTGATCGCATGGATTTTTAAATACCTCTTAGGTCGTAGGTTTTGATATCCGGCGTTAGTAAATGGGCTAAGCGCTGCAACAAATCCCTTTTCGATTCTCGATCTATTTTGATAAGAAGTTGAAACGGTTAAATATCGTAAAGAAACAGTAAATAATTGTTGATCAATTTTCTGCTTAATCTGGGTTTCTACAATATCTCTATAGGTACTATCAGGTAGCTGAGCTTTCAAAGAATTGATGGATAAAACTGGCCCCTCTCGTCCTCCCGTTAAGATCCAGATTGCTAAACCAAGGGGGAATGAGAGTATTTGTAGTGCAATATATACAAGTGATAAAAATATAGAGCCTACAACATTTGATCCTCGCAGTTCAGATAGCACATCTC
>CAZYQZ010000179.1:0-2882 GCA_964649915.1 uncultured Gammaproteobacteria bacterium
AAGCCAACCATAAGAATAAGATTTTTTGGATCACTTATATATTTGGGAAAATGATGCACCATGCGGCCACCTTCAAGCATGCCACTTCCGGCAACAATGATTGCCGGTCCGTTTAATGCATCAAGCTCTTTTGATTCTTCAACACTGGAAGTATAGGTAGCAATATCAAATATATTTTTGCAAATTGCCGGATCAAGTTTATGCTCATCAGGAAAATTACAAAACAGTTGTGTTACTTTTATTGCCATCGGACTATCTAAAAAGATAGGAATATCAGGAATCGCTTTCATTTGTTTCAATTGGTATAAGCAATATAAAATACTTTGAGTGCGGCTTACAGCAAATGCCGGTATTAAAATGATGCCTCCGCGTGCAGCGGTCTTATTTATCAAATCCCCTAACTCTTTAATAGGATCGCCTACTTCATGAGTTCTATTACCATACGTTGATTCAAGCACCAGATAATCGGTTTTGATAAGCGTGGTTGGCGCTTTCATAATAAGTTGATTTTGGCCACCAATATCTCCTGAAAAGGTTATGGTTCTTTTACCATCTGATACTGCAACAAATGCTGAACCAATAATGTGATGGCATGGCATTAAGGTAATAGTAAACGCACCAACTTTTACCGCAGAATTATAATCAATGACATGAAAAAAATTAAGTGAATATTGCGCATCTGCCTGTGTATAGAGCGGTTGTATTATTGGTTCATCAGGTTTTTTACGTTCATTTGCTCGCTTTGCATTTTCTTCTTGTATGTTGCCATTATCGAGCAATAAAATTTCACAAAGTTCATAGGTTGCTTGTGAACAGTATATTTTCCCTTTAAAACCTTTTTTTACTAATAATGGAATATAGCCCGTATGATCTATGTGCGCATGGGTTAATGCAACGGCATTAATGAGCGCAGGATCGATTGGAAGCTCATCCCAATTGCGTTGTGTGGTTTTATATCCGCCTTGAAATAAACCGCAATCAACTAATAGTTTTGCGTTCTCTTGTTCAAGTAAATATTTTGATCCGGTGACTGTTTCTACGGCACCTAAAAATGTAATCTTCATCCCAATCCTAATTGTTATGTGTTTTTTGCAGCATATAAAATAGGTAGTATGGGTTTCAATTAAAATGTGGAAAATGCTATGAGAGTGTCAGGTGAATATCACAGAAAAAAAGCCTGGTTTAAAGCTGGCTTAAATTTATTTATCCTTTTGAAAGAGCGAGGCTTGGAAGACTTCCGCGAAATTCTTTCTCAGTTAATTGTTCTAAAAGTTCTTTAATCGCAAGATGATCGCCGCATCTGCTTTGTTTAGCCAATACCAAAGCTTTACCATTTGCAAAATTTACCTCTGATCCTGCCGTAATCAATGATTGTACCACTTCTAAATCGCCTTGCACTGCAGCTTCGCATAAAGGGGTACTACCCAAGCAGTTAATGCTTTTAACATCTGCACCACGTTGTAGCAATGCATTAACAATATCAGTTCCTTTACCTCTGCAAGCATAATGTAATGGAGTAAATTGCCGTGTATCTTTACAATTTACAATATTGGGATATTGCGCTAATAATTGTCGCACTGCTTCTACGTTTACTTCCCGTTCTTTAACGAGTTGAAACAGATTGGTTACCGCTGAATTATCCATAGCTTGTATGAATGGGCATGTAATTAAGCAAAATACACTTAACAAGTAAATACGCATAATAAGTACTCCAACAGGGTTAATAAAAATATCAATTAATTATACTTAATTTAAATGCGCATATAAAGCCATAATTGGCCTGCTTCTTCGGTTATTTTTTAATACCTAGTTTTGCATAATGCTAATTATTTATAATTTAAAAAAGATTAATTAAAGGATGGTTATGAAGTTAAATTATTTTTTTATTATTGCTCTTATGTTGAATGGATTAATTTTCTCAAGCGAGGAAGATATGGCTCAGCAAAAAAAAGAATTTGAAATACCTGCTACTGAAGATTTGATGCGTGAGCACGGGCTTTTAAATCGAGTGCTCTTAATTTATGAAGAAATAATTAAAACAATTGATTCACGCGAATCATTCCCTTTAGAAAGTTTTAAAAAAGCGTTAGATATTATTAAAGAATTTATAGAAGATTATCATGAACGTCTTGAGGAAGATTACTTATTTCCCTATTTTGAAAAAAAGAAGGTAGAAACTAAGCTTATTGCAACCTTAAAGAAACAACACATTAGGGGTCGTGAAATTACTGCAGAACTTAAGGGGTTGGCTACTAAAAATGTACACCAAGAAAAAAGTAAAAAACGCATTAAACAGCTATTAAAAAATTTTATTAAAATGTATCGCCCGCATGAAGCACGTGAAGATACCATTTTATTTCCAAAAGTGCGCTATTTAATGAGTGAAAAAGAATTTAAAGAGTTGAGTGAGAAATTTGAAGAAATGGAGCACCAATTATTTGGTAAAGATGGTTTTGATAAGATGCTAAAAAGAATAGAAACAATTGAAAAAGATCTGGGTATTTATAAACTAGATCAGTTTACGCCTCAAGAATCTTAAAAGTGGTTATAGGCATTTATTAAACAATAAACACCAAACCCAAAAATTACTGCTCCGGCTATATAGTTAATATATCGTAATGCTTGATGAGATATTTTATGTCGAAATAATCCCACACTAAAACACAGGATGAACCACCATAATGCCGATCCTAAAAAGACGCCGCTTACAAAACTTAACGAATTGTATACTCCGGAAGTATCAATACTCAAGCCCGTAAAGAGTGCAGCAAAGTCAAGAATAGTAGCAGGATTAGTTAATGTCAGAAAAAAAGTGACGACATACGCGCGCCATAAACTATGATTCACACTATTGTTATTATGATGCGGCGGTTCTGATAAAA
>CAZYQZ010000180.1:0-2836 GCA_964649915.1 uncultured Gammaproteobacteria bacterium
CTCCTTTTCCCATGAATGTAGAAACAACAGGGATGTTGGTATTCTCAACAAAAAGGCGGAGATGCTTACTTGCACGCTTACGTATAGATCCATTTCCGGCCAGTATGATAGGCCGTTTGGCATCTTTTAGCAGACTTACAGCATGATTGATAGATTTATAATCTGGTGCTGCGCGGCGAACTATTTTCGGTTCAAAAAGGTGATTTGTGGGAACGTCTTGTTTTGCTACGTCTTCTGGAAGCTCAATATGAGTTACCCCTGGCTTCTCCATCTGAGCGAGTTTAAAGGCTTTTCGCATAACCTCAGGAATAATCTCCCCGTCATGAATGGATGTATTCCACTTCACTATGGGACGAAACATTGAGACGATGTCGATAAACTGGTGACTCTCTTTATGCAGGCGTTTCATATCAGCCTGTCCAGTGATGGCAACAATCGGACTCTTATCCATATGTGCATCGGCAAGCCCGGTGAGAAGATTGGTCGCTCCCGGACCAAGCGTTGTGAGACAAACACCAGCTCTCCCAGTAAGTCTTCCCCAGACATCCGCCATAAATGCTGCTCCTTGCTCGTGACGAGTAGTAAAGAGCTTAATTGAAGATTTGGAAAACGAAAATAGAAGATCCTCTATCTCTTCTCCGGGAAGTGCAAATACGTATTTTACGCCTTCATTTTCCAGACACTTGACGAGAATATCGGACGCTTTCATAGAATGAAATTATACAAAAAAGTGATGCAAATCACCAATAGAAGTTTTTTTTAGCTAATTTTGCGGACTTGGATAGTGTCTACGTGTTCTGATCCAGCAAGAACGTCTGAAACAACGATTATCGTATCTTCTGCTTTCACAAATGAGCGTTTCTTCAAATACTCAATTGCTGTACGTACTGTCTTGTCTGGATCTTCTGAGAACTGTATACGAAAAGGTGTCACACCCCAGTAAAGATTCAGCCGTCTTCTGACATTTGTCATATTGGTGAACGCAAACACGAGAGAAGAGGGCCGACAATTAGACATGACAACTGCTGTATATCCTCGCCTGGTAAATACGATAATTGCCTTCGCTGATAAATTATTTGCCATGATGGCCGCAGAACGAGCTATCTCAATTCGTGGGTTATTCGTTTCATCGATATGAATATGTTTATCTGAAACTAGTTTCCGTTCCATACGCCTCGCAACAATATCCATAACTGAAAGAGCTTTGTATGGATACAAACCGGCAGCTGTCTCTCCGGATAGCATTATTGCATCAGTTTTTTGCATCACGGCTGTGGCAATATCGGCCACCTCTGCACGAGTGGGTGTGGGGTTCTGGATCATAGATTCAAGTAGATGCGTCGCAACAATGACTGGTTTTCCGGCATGATGACACTTCTCGATCATTTCCTCTTGAAGTATCGGTACTTCTTCAAGTGGAAGCTCTGCACCAAGGTCTCCTCGAGCAACCATAATTCCGTCGCACACCTTTATGATTTCATCGAGGCTTGGAATAGCTTTGGCACTTTCAATTTTAGCAATCACATCTACGTGTGCTTTCTTTTCTTTCAAGTATTCTTTCAGCTCGACGATTGCCATTGGGTCTTTCACGAAGGAAAGTGCAATAAAGTCTATTCCATGACTGATTCCAAACTCAATATCTTTCCAATCCTGATCGGTAATAGAAGGAAGCGAAACACTTTTTCCGATAATGTTGACATGACGACGTGAAGTGAGAACTCCCCCATCGACGCAATGACAATACAACTCTTTTCCTTTTTTCTTTTTCACTTTAAAACTAAGTATTCCACCGTCAATGAGAATTGTATCTCCTTCAGAAACATCATGAACAAATCCATCAAAGTTAACCCAGATCCATTTTCCATCTTCTTTATGAAACTCCTTGTCGACAGTAATAATAAGTTCTTCATCCTTGGACACAGAAAGGGTGTCTGAAAGATCACCTGTACGTACCTCAGGACCCTTGGTGTCAAGTAACGTCGCAACATTATACGTTCCTTTATTATTGATTGTCTTAATGGCGGAAATAGCCTGTAAATGGGATTCATGAGTACCATGAGAAAAGTTAAGCCTAGCGATATCCATCCCATGAGCAGCCAGTTTCTCTATGGCTTCAAGTGTGCTTGTCTTCGGACCAAGCGTTGCAATAATTTTAGTTCGACGCATATTAAATTTTTTCGACTATTTTATCTCCCATTTCAGAAGTTGTGAGAAGGTACTCTTTCGAGGTCGATGAAGTTGCAATATCTTGTGTTCGATACCCTGAATCTATTACCGTCTCTACTGTTTTTTCAATTATATCAGCTTCGCGCTCTAAATGGAATGAAAACCTAAGAAGCATCGCGGCTGAAAGGATTGTCCCAATAGGATTAGCGATGTTTTTCCCTGCAGCTTTTGGATACGAGCCATGTATTGGCTCATATAAGGAGATACCACTTCCAATGGAAGCGGAGGGGAGCATTCCAATTGAACCGACAATCATCGATGCTTCGTCAGTCAGGATATCTCCGAACATGTTTTCGGTAAGAATAACATCAAAGTCTCCCGGCCTCTTTATAAGCTGCATTGCGCCGTTATCAACAAACATGTGATGAAGGGCTATATGGGGATACCCTTTCGCAACTTGATTGACTGTCTCACGCCAAAGCCGAGAGGTTTCCAAAACGTTGGCCTTATCTATAGAAGTTAGCTTCTTTTTTCTTTTTTGAGCAAGATCGAATGCTACTTTTGAAACTGCTTCAATCTGTTCTTTAGTATATATAGATGTATCAATAGCGGTCATGTCGTGGTCTTTACGCTTTCTAGGTTTTCCAAAATAAATCCCTCCGATTAATTC
>CAZYQZ010000181.1:0-2832 GCA_964649915.1 uncultured Gammaproteobacteria bacterium
GCATTTGGATCGCTGACAATGATGCCTAACGCAACGACAGCAACAAGTATTATCCTCTGTTTCCTGGTATATCTTTTCTTGTTTGAGAGGAAGACAAACCTCAATAAGATAGCGTTATTTATCGGGAGTATGGGATACTTTTTTTTATTTTTTTGGTTACTCGCAAATAAAAGCTTTTCTGGAATTTGGCAATTTTTCTATAGCAGGGTAGAGATCGCAAGTGGAAATTCAAGCGCTATGGTAACGTTTCAAAATGATAATGTTCTGCTCGTATTAGGTTCACTATTTTTCATCTGCATTATTCCATTTCTTATCACAAACAAGCGCCTGCGATTGGTTTTTTTACTTTTTTCTGCTTCACTTTTTTTTGTAATCAAATATGCGTTTTCGCGAGAAGACTATAATCATGTCCGCTACCTTTTGGATTATGTATTCTTGTTTTATCTTATCGTGGTTCTCTACCTAAAGTCTCTGCAAAAGATAGCGATTATTTTCATGATCCTTTCTCTCGTTTTGTTTGGTAAAAATATTGCAGATGTTTACGGAGAGGATATAATCGGCGCATATATTTCACGTTTCAACTTCTCTGCGAGTGTAAAGAATTTTTCATCTGTACTTTTTTCTTATAGCGAGCTGAAAAATAGCTTGCAGAATCAGTCCGTGAATAATATCTATTACGACATCCTACCCGAAAAGATAATGCAAAAAGTTAAAAACAGTACGATTGATATCTATTCATACGAACTTGCGTATATTCCTGCAAACAACCTAACGTACAGTCCACGCCCAGTTATACAGACGTACCACACGTTTACTTCCTGGCTTGATAAGCAAAATGAGCAATTCTTCAATTCTTCCAGGGCTCCTGAGTATATTATTTGGCCCAAAAATAAGTATATGGGAGAGTTAGATGATATCGATACCCGATATCTTCCCAACGATGAACCCAATACCTTTATGGCGATTGTAAACAACTATTCAGTCGATGATAAAGAAGCTGGTGTCACACTGCTTAAACGCAGTCAAAAAACTCATTTTGCCTCACCAATCACCATCAAAAGGGAAACAGCAACATTTGGAGAATGGATAAAAGTACCACAAAAGGACGGGGGAATTATGAAGATGAGAATTTCGCCCAAAAGAACAATTGGCGGGAAGATTATGAAAACTCTCTTGAAAGAAGGGGAGAGTTATGTAGAGTATAAGGGTGAAGACTCTGTAGATATCATCCATAGACTTGTCATAGACACAGCAGTAAATGGTTTGTGGGTAAGTCCATATCTTTCAGTTATGTCCCAGCCACTTCAAGGAACGGCTATCTCGGAGGTTAAAATTACAACACGCTTACAGTATGTATTTCAGAAAGAATTTACGGTAGAGTGGATCTATTATCCATTTGCTTTGTAACATATATGAAAATAGTACTCGGCATCTTTATAGCTAGTATTCTGTTCAGAATTTTTATCGTTTGGCTTTCTCCTCAACCATTCATGCTTGATCAGTGGGAGTATCATCGAAGCTCAGAAGCGATTTTACACGACTCGTATTTCAATTACGTAGGGTCATATAGGCAGTCTGGATATCCAATGATCTTAGCGCTCGTGTATAGCTTGTTTGGGGGCCCGGAAAAAAACTATGAGCACAGCATTGTCACAACTGCCTTACATATTCTTCTTGATTGTTTTGTGGGTCTTATGATATTTGATATGGGGAAAAGACTATTTCGTAATAAACATATTTCATGGATTGCGTATCTTCTCTACGCATTTAATCCATATACAAGCGCATATACCGGTACCAGGCTTACTGAAAGCGTCATGATTTTTTTCCTTACGTTTACTATCTATTTGTTTTTTCTTTACCGGAGAAAGAAACAAGATATCATCTTTTTGATTTTTGCGTTTATCGCAGCTTTCACTCCTCAAGTCCGTCCCGGATTTTTATTGTTTACCGCAGTTTTATATATCTATTTGGCATATTTATTCATGAATAATAAAAGTATTCAAATTAAGCGTAAAACCTTATTATTAATGGTCTCGATACTCTTGTTTATTTCTCCGTTTTTATACAATCTAGCCGCCAATAAACGTTACTTCGGGCAATGGTCACCCATGACGGTTGATAACGTGTTTGTACGAGAATTTTACATAAGTCTTTTCATTGGGAATGAACAAACAAGTGGATATCTTCCATCAGAAGTACAAAGTATCTACGCAGAATATTCATCAGTGTTTACTCCAGAACAAAGACATGCAATGGCAGATAAGTATATGAAGTTAGGGATGAGGAAAATCAACTTAAGTCCACAATGGTTTATAAAAAGCAGGATAGAAAAGTTTTGGTATGTTTGGGAAAAACATATCCTCTATCCATACTATGATCCAAAAGTTGTGTTTTTCCCCCAAGGAGTTTACGGCGTAAATATTCTGTTACTTATTCTTGGATTAGTTGGTGTGTGTACTGTAATACGAAATGAGATACATAAAAGGAAAGAAACTGAAGTGAAAGCGTTTGTATATATTACTGCTGGACTCTTTGTGTACGTCTCTCTTGTTCATAGTGTTACCATTACAGCTGAAAGATTCTCCCTTCCTGCGTACCCCATGATTTGTCTCTATGCTGGATATGGGTTGTACTATATATTTTCTCGTCTTATGAGAATACGAAAGTCTACACCAGTACAAACATCATGAAAACCAAGTACATCGCGCTATTTAGCATTCTTACTGCAGGATTTCTTTTCAGATTATTATTCGTCAAACTATTCCCTCAACCATTTTTGTACGACCAATACGAGTACTTAGGATTTGTCCTCGGGATGCTTAAAAAAGG
>CAZYQZ010000182.1:0-2802 GCA_964649915.1 uncultured Gammaproteobacteria bacterium
AACAAAAAGGCTAGAAAAATGGAATAGCTAGTTCAATTAAGAAGTACCGCTATTATGCGTTGATTTTAAACTCTACCACATCCCCATCTTTCATCTCATACTCCCGACCTTCAAGCCGTGCTTTTCCGACCTTTTTGGCATTTCCCCATCCTCCCAGGGTGACGAAATCCTCAAATGAAACGACATCCGCTTTGATAAACCCTTTTTCAAAGTCAGTATGAATCGCCCCAGCAGCTTGTGGAGCAAGCATACCCTTCTCTATAGTCCAGGCTCGCACTTCCTTCTCTCCAGCGGTTAAGAAAGAAATAAGCCCTAATGTCTCATACGCTTTCTGGATCAGTCTATCCAGTCCCGGCTCAGTAAGACCTAGTTCCTTCAAATACGCCATCTGATCTTCATCAGAAAGACTTGAGAGTTCTGCCTCGATCTTCGCGGATATCGGAAACACACTTTTTCCATCAATGGTAATTTCCTTTCCGAGCTCACCTTCAGAAACGTTCGCGACATAGACCATGGGTTTACTTGTCAGAAGCTGTAGATCCCGTATTTCCTCTTTCTGTTCATCAGAGAGTGCTACATCCCGTGCGAGAATTCCCTTATCCAGCTCGCTCTGTAGATGGGTAAGTACTGCCGCTTTCTTCTGTCCCTTAGGATCTCGCCCTATTTTACTTATAGATTTCTTCAGCGTATCAAGATCAGCAAGAATAAGTTCGCTGTGAATAATATCCCGATCACGCGTCGGTTCTACACTTCCAGCCACATGAATAACATCAGAATCAGTAAAGTAGCGAACCACATGACAGATAACATCCACTTCTCGAATATGGGATAAGAATTTATTTCCCAATCCTTCCCCTTCTGCTGCACCAGCCACAAGTCCTGCGATATCGACGAATTTCACCGTTGCAGGAACCTCTGGAGGAAGTGTGGACATCTTCAGTTCTTCTTTTTCTATTTCTGCGAGTTTCTTCAGCCTCTTATCCGGCACAGGAACCACACCGATATTCGGCTCAATTGTCGCAAATGGGTAATTCGCCACAAACGCCGTCTGCCTCTTTAGAAGCGCATTAAACAACGTAGACTTCCCCACATTCGGCAACCCTACAATTCCAACAGATAAATTCATGTGTTTTATTATACCAGACAATTATTTATACAATTTCAGATATATATTTAGAAACTAATCATTAAGACAATAAAAACATACTAAACCAATCGAAATTAAAGTAATCAATGTGGAAATATACAGATAATTAAACCAGAGATTAATGGAGAAAATTATAGGATAAAAAATAAAAATTGTTGGAAAATAAATAAATAGAGGAAAGATTAAATGAAAGCGAGACTTCTTATGGGCCTTAAATTTTAACCTATCTTCCCATAACATTACGACAGCTGCATAATCATGATCACAATAATCTTTATATATTCTTTGTTTTTTATTATTAGGATTCATATAAATTTTTTTGTAACATTTTGCGAGAAATGCATAGAAAATTCTATAAATTTGCTGAGGCGCTAATGAAATCCAGACAATAAAAACAATTTGCCATATATTTATACTCCCAACTCTAGCTAACACTAAAAATACTAATCCAAAAAAAGTTCCCGGAAGAATATTGAGTAATAGAATTGCAAAAAATGTTCGGATAAGTGGTTTATTTTCTCTAGTAATCCCAATAGCTGCCGCATTCGGAGTATCAAATAAATTAAGTGAGGCAGAATTCAACTTTGTTAATTTGATATATTCTCTTTCTTCTGAAGGTATTTCAAATTTCTTTTCTTCCAAATCTTTTGTTGTGGGAATAGATCTTCTTGCCCCAACAGTTTGAAGCATGGTTCCGAAGAATATTGCATAAAAAACTGCAAATATTTGCTGAGCTGGTGTTAAGTCAAAGTTTAGATGTGAAATCATAAAAAAACTGCCAATAAGCAGCTGTTGATAACTTACTCCCAATTAAGATTATTGTCAACGGATTGGAAGTGTGGCTATTTTTTCATGTATTTCCACATGCGGGGTTTACCTTCACTCATCCACTGGATCGCGGTCTCCATTCTCTCTTTTCTTGTCTCATCACTCTTTGCTACATTAATCCAGTCAGCATAATCGCGTTTATTACTTGGACTGAAACTCTCGTATGTTGCGTGCGCTTTCTTATTCGCACGAATTGCGCTCATGAAGTCGTCCGGCATGTTTACAACGACAGGCTTAGGAGCACGCTTGGGAGACTTTACACCTTTTTCATTCAGCTCTGCAGCATCTCGGACAAATGCAATAATTTCCTTGTCTGGTGGAATACCTTTCAGTGATGTAATCCTTCCCCATGATCCCATAGCCTCTTTTTCTTTAATGTACTGTTTCATCCCGGGAATCAGATCTTCTTTCCAAAACCCAAATACAGCATGCTCTTTAAATGCTGCCATACTCGCAATTACACCGTGATATTCAAAGTGTGGCATTCCCCATTTGATCGTCTCTGTAAGCTCTGGACACCCGGTGTGCATAAGCTGCCGCACATGCTTCAGGATCGGTTGTGCAAATGGTTGCGCTTTCTTTATATATGTATCAACTTCTGGATTGGTATTTTTCATACGTTTATGAGATTCGGGCTAAGGGCGGAATCTTCTTATCGAAGCCGACAAAGCTTTCTATATCTCTTTCCGTGATTTTAGCAAATACATCTTTCGGATCATCTGTTGCGCAAAATTCGCGATAGATACTCGGAAGTGTTCTAAGAATTGCTTCCCCAGTTGCTAGCTGCTTGGTTCCCTCAAGAATTCCAGTCCACGTTTTTCCCTGAT
>CAZYQZ010000183.1:0-2791 GCA_964649915.1 uncultured Gammaproteobacteria bacterium
ATGAGTCTAATCAAGATCGCACTACTACTGGAGGTATTGATGTAATATGCGGAGATATTTCTACAGAGAGTGAATGGCCTAAAATTGCAAAAAAAGTTGATGTAATTTTTCATCTCGCGGGCCAAACAAGTTTAAGTCGAGCGTCCGCAGATCCTACAAGCGACTTTTCTATAAATGTATTACCAGTAATAAAACTTGTAAACTATTGCTTTAAGAACAAGCTAAAAACAAGCATTATATTTGCGAGCACCGTGACAGTGAATGGTGTTCCAAACTCAATTCCAGTAGATGAGACGATCGTAGGAACACCGATAACAGTCTACGATATCCATAAACTTATTTCAGAGAAGTATTTATTAAGTTATGCGAAGCAAGGTTTTATAAAAGCTACGGTTTTGCGTCTACCAAATATTTATGGATCTGAAAAAAACAGTAGCGTGACAGAACGTGGCATACTTAACACCATGATACGAAATGCAATAACTGGGAAAAAAATAACAATTTATGAAAAGGGAGAGTATATTCGTGACTATTTATATATAGATGACGCTGTGAACGCTTTTCTTTTGGCTGGAGCAAGAATTGATAAAACCACATCTCACTTTTTTCTTCTAGGCACAGGAGTAGGTACATCTATTGAAAATAGTGCATTACTGATTAAAAAGGTTGTTAAAAATATTTTGAATCGGAACGTTGACTTAGACTATAGAACGGAAAAAAATCTTCTTCAGCTGATAGATAAGAGAAACTTCATAGCAAACTACCAGAAGTTTTCTGGATTAACCGGGTGGAAACCAAGAGTATCGCTACGTGAAGGAATAGAAAAAACGATTAATTCATTAATAACGAGTCAGCCTTAAGCAATACATGAAAAAAATTGTAATCACAGGTGCTCTTGGTCATATTGGATCTCGTCTCATTCGAGAATTGCCATCAATATTTCCAGATTCACAATTTGTTTTAATTGATAACTTGTCTACCCAAAGATATAGTTCTCTTTTTAATCTTCCCACAGCAAAATACACATTTATTGAAGGCGATGTTCTTAGGTTGAATCTGAAAGAGCTTTTTTCTGATGCAAATAGTGTTGTTCATCTCGCAGCAAACACCGATGCAACCGGAAGCTTTAATAACGCAAAAGAGATTGAGCTTCATAATCTAGAAGCAACAAAACGAGTCGTTGAAGCGTCAATTTCCACAAATGCTCGACTGATATTTCCTTCGAGTTCTAGTGTATATCAAAAACAAGAAGATGTTGGATTACTCACTAAATTAAATCCTAAAACACCCTATGCCAAAACAAAACTTAAAGAAGAAGAATATATTTATTCCAGAGCGGGAGAAACAAATTTAAAATTTGTTATTTTTCGGTTTGCAACAATTTGCGGAATTTCTACGGGCATGCGATTCCATACAGCGGTAAATAAATTTTGTTGGCAAGCTGCAACTGGTGTGCCGATCACCGTATGGACTTCAGCAATAGATCAATGCAGGCCATACCTGGATTTAAAAGATGCAGTATTGGGCGTAATACACGTTATAAAAAATGATATCTTTACTAATACCATATGTAATATGGCTACTGGAAACTATACTATCAGAGAAATTATTTCTATGATAAAAAACTATGTACCAACTCTTTCCATTACTACAGTGGATTCTCCAGCAATGACAGAGAACTCATTCCGACTTTTATCATCCCAACTTTCCACTACAGGATTTTCTTTTTCAGGTGACATAAATAAATGTATTCAGGAAACATTACAGCTTTTAGGAATTTCAAAAAATATAACCTAACATAATATCTTATGAATCCAACGATCAGTGTATTAATTCCATCTTATAATGGTGAGAAATATATAGGGGAAGCTATCAAATCTGTAATTTCTCAGTCATACCAAAACTTTGAACTAATTATATTTGATGATCAATCAGTAGATAAAACAAATTTGATTATCAAAGACTATGTGAAAAAAGACCAGCGTATTCGTTATCGAATAAATAAGAAAAATATCGGTTGTTCACATAATATAAACAGTCTCCTACTTGAAGCAAAAGGGAAGTATATAAAAATTCTTATCCAGGACGACATGCTTCATCCGGAGTATCTTCAAGATTGCGCCAATATTCTTGATATCAATAGTAATGTTGTATTAGTTACAACATTTCAGCAGTTTATTGGAAAATCTAATGATACAAGAGTATTCCCAACAATACCTTATACTAAAACCGTGCTAGGTAAAGATGCGCAGAGATCGTTAGTACTACAAGGTAACTGGATTGGTGGAGAAACTGCGACTATGTTCCGGAAAGCCAATCTCTATGTAGGCTTATGGAACCCCTCCTGGGATTGGCAGGTGGATCAAGACATGTGGTTAAGACTCCTCTCTACGGGAGACCTTTATGTCATTCCTCAGATACTAAGCTACTCAAGAATCCACCAGGAACAGGCAACGGTATACTTAAATAAAGATTATAGATTTATAAAAGAGGAGCTTGAGGAGCTAAGGTTAGTTTTTTCTTCTGAAAAACTATATGGAAAATTTACTCGGACAGAAAAGACAAATCTATTAAATGTAAAACTTTTTCGATTATTAAATGAGTACTGGGAAACACATAAAAAGAAAAGTTTCAAGCCTGTGTGGATGATAGGTTATACATATGTTGGGTATAAATTTATATTTATTATGATAAAATTTTTCCTTCACAAAATAAAGAAATTGATATCACCGTGAAGAAATTACCTCATCTTATATATATCATTGTTGATGGGTTACGTTCAGATGTTTTA
>CAZYQZ010000184.1:0-2711 GCA_964649915.1 uncultured Gammaproteobacteria bacterium
GATGCTCTTGGTGGTCGACCCGGCGTATATTCAGCACGGTATGCCAAGGGGGATGATAGTAATCGGATACATAAAGTGCTTGAAGAAATGAAGGGAATTCCACAGTCTTTAAGAAGCGCGCGTTATAAATCAGTTGTTGCGCTCTATGATCCTAAAAAGAAGATGACATACTCATTCGATGGCGTTACTCAAGGATATATTACACAAGAACCGGTTGGAAGTGGAGGTTTTGGATACGACCCAATTTTTTATAGTAATGATTTGAAGATGACGTTTTCTCAAGCCCCGCTAGAAGACAAAAATCGAGTTAGTCACAGAGGTCGGGCAATTGAGAGATGCAAGTCACTCCTTAAATCTTATAGTGATTCCTGATACCAATGGGTATTTGTTTCAACGGTTAATTCGATATATATTTTTTGATTCGTAGCAGTCTCAAGTTCTTTTCTTACTGCCTGACCGATCTCTTTTATCATTCTTCCCTTATCACCAATAATCATCTTTTTGTATCTATCAGCACTTGTGAGAATTCTACCAGAAATAAACATTACTCCATCTTTCCTTTTATCAATTTCATCAACAACTGCTGTTAATGTATACGGTACTTCTTTTCGTAGAAAAATATATGCTTTTTCCCGAATGATTTCTGCGATAAACATTTTACTGTTCATGTTTAAGAGGGGAGTGGGAAGATTTTCTGTATCAACAAGCTTTTCACCAACCGGGAGATATTCAAAAATTGCATCAACAAGATAATTTAAATTTGATCGATACATAGCGGATATGTGTATCGTTTCTTTAAAATCTTCTTCCATAAACTTATAATGCGCATAAAAATCTGGCTTTTTAATATCTGATTTATTTATAGCCAGAATCTTTGGTCGTTGAATCTGTCGTGCTATACCTAACACTTTATTTTCTTCAGAGTCTCTATCTTTCGTGTGATCTATAAGGTAAACGATGACATCAACGCCACCTTTTAGTACCCCTTCAGTTTTTGGGTTTATACGCTTGGATACAGGATCAAGTGCTTTACCAAAAACACCAGGTGTATCAATAAAGATTATTTGACCACGACTATCTTCGTATACCGCTTGGACAGGCTGACGAGTTGTTTGGGGTTTTGGAGAAGTGGCTGATACTTTGTGTTTTAAAATTGTATTTAAGAGCGTTGACTTACCCACGTTGGGTCTGCCGATAATTGCGACATACCCAGATTTATATTCTTGTTGTATTGGTTCAGTCATAAGGTGTATTAAACTACTATGTAACTTCTTGACATTATACCATTGGTAGCCTACTATAAGAATATTATGAACGCGTGGTGGAGTAAATTTTACAAAAACAACAAAGCAATTGTGTGGGCAGCGGGAGTTGCTATCATTCTATCAGTGGGAGTCTTGTTGAAGGTCCCTGATGAAGTAACACGCTTCACGCTCATTATGCCTATCTTTGCAGGGTTTATTCTTTTTTCTATTCTTATTACCCCCGACGAGGAATTAGAAGATAAACCTGGGAAAAAAATGGAAGAAGAAAAATCCGTTAAAAAATCTACCAAGAAATAATAGTTAGATCATGAAAAGAAGAAAACTTATTAAAAAGAAGGTTGTTAAGCATCATATAACAAGATCCACACAGCTTCATTCGTATGCATTTGTCGGTTACATTTCGCTTGCTATGGGAATTGCGGGTATGCTTTTTTTCGCAAATGTTATTTTTCAAACAATCAGACCGACAAATGTATTAGGTCGACAAACGGTCAATCAAGAGAACATACCCCCAAGATAACTCATGTCGCACAGCATAACAGGGTCTTCCAAACGTATTCATAGTATACTTTTATTGAGATGAAAACAAAAAAGAACTTTTTGATTGTTTTAGGAGTTGTACTGCTGGTAGCATGGATGCGATACAATTATTTGGATAAATTTGGTAATATGCCGCAGTATCAAAACGAAAAAGCTATTCACTCCTATTATGTATCGCAAAAAATATTGGATGACAAGGAGTTTACTCAATTTGTGTTTCAAAACGGAGAAACAGCGCTTGATCTTTTGAAGAGAACTGAGAATTCGACCCAAACCCAAGGAGAAAATGAAAATAGTATTGTAGTAAAAATCCGTCAAGCAAGTACAAATGAAGTAGTAAAACAGACGCTATCCTATTATGTAAATGGCAAGCAGGAAAGTACAAATCCTGGTGTTTACAAACTAAAAGATGGTGACAAAATTGAATGGAAATTAGAAGTCCAAAAGTAATCTCACCGTAACGTTAGTTCTTATCTTTTCGTGAAGCTACTACTCGAGCAGTACCACTCAGAATCTTTTTTCTCATTCGTAAATTCTTCGGAGTAACCTCAAGAAGTTCATCTTCTGCGATAAAATCAAGCATTTGCTCAAGCGACATCGTTGTTGCTGGAGTAAGTTTTATTGAAATATCTGCTGTTTCTGATCGTACATTTGTTTGCTTTTTTGCTTTGCAAACGTTGAGTGAAATCTCCTGATTGCGGGAAGAAACTCCAACAATCATTCCCTCATACACTGCGACTCCCGGACCGACAAAAAGAATTCCTCTTTCTTGTGCGTTTTCCAATCCAAATGACAGTGTATTTCCGGGTTGTAGAGCAATGAGCGCACCGTTTCTCATAGATGTCATCTTTTCTGTTTTTGGAAAATACCCTAAGAAGTAAGAATTGAGTATGGCAGTTCCTCGGG
>CAZYQZ010000185.1:0-2705 GCA_964649915.1 uncultured Gammaproteobacteria bacterium
ATTATTATTCTTCTTTTCAATAGTGCAGGAATTCTGGAAATTCTCTACATCTTATATTTTTCAAAATTTGATCTTGGAAGTAAAAAATTACTAATACTTCTTGGACGTCTCCCTTTTATAAATCGAAAAGATGCTAAACAGCGAAAGGAATAAACGGTATGACAAAATTTGCTCAAGTATATCAAGAAATGGTCGTCCAAAATCAAGAACTATTTGATACGTTCAAAACAATACATGCCAACTACATGATCAATCGAGATGCATGGCAGGAGAAATTTAATACAGTAGGTGGACAGGTTGTCGAGGTTATAAAAAAGTATGAAAATATTCTCTGCGGTAAAACCGAAGGCGGTGGATATGGAAAATACTCTAGTAATCTTTCTGAAAAATTTTGGAATGAGGTCCGAAAAAATTTCCCCAAAATAGATTTTGTTGGAGTAAAGATCGGCTAAAGAGCAGCTAGACACGTTAAACTATTTCTTGTTGACGTTTCAGACACTTTTGTATTATATCTTTTTGCTCTTCCACCATGGCTTGGGGCACTTCATTAAATGCTTTGACAACTTCACCCTGCACACTTCCTCGTAGTATCCCCGAGTTAATTGAGCAAAGAAATGCCACACCAATGGACCATCCAAAACCGCGAACCTTTTCCTCCGAAGGATAATGTAAAAAACCAACAAATTCTTTAATGTTCACACCTACTCCCAGCTCTTCTTTTGCTACTCGTTTCACTGCATCTTCCAATGTTTCTTTATACATCACGGTACCTCCAGGAATATGCCACAAGCCCTTCCATGGTTCTATACTTCGAAGTGATAAAACAATCCCATCAGATGTTTGAATAATCACCTCGACACACAATCGTGTCACTTTACTATAGATGGATGTAAACTCTGCTGAGGATAAGTACGCCATGTCGTATTACTCTTCTTTCCCTTCTTCTAATTCCATAAGTTCAAATCCCTTCACCTGTGGCATCGATGATCCAATGATCCCTTGCATGCTCCCGTATACACCGGCAGTTGAAATGAAAAGTCTGCGAACCTGCGCTTCTCGTTGCTTCCAGTTTTTCTCAAATACGATACGCTCTCTAGTAACTTGCTCCTGCATTTCTTTATACACCTCTACAAGCGCCTCGACTTGCTGTGTAAATTCATGGCTTGTAATGTATGCATATAACTGATCAGACTTCTCTCCCTTATTTGCAGCAACAACTTTTTGATACATAACATCGAGAAGATTTTTACGAAGTAGAAGAGCTAGTGGAAGAATAAGTTGGAGTGTTGTTACCCATACCCCATCTTTCAAACCGAACCCTTCTTTTATATCCTTGGGCATAGCAAGCGTTATAATAACTGGAATATTTGCCTTTTCAGCTCGCAGATCGTTTTTCAGTTTTCCAATCCACTCATCTGACCATACTTTCGTTCGCTTCGACTCCCAAAGAATCGTGCCACAGACAGTCCCTCGAGGGCTTTTTACAATCTGGCGAATATCTGCTCCGGTAATGCCTTTTTCTACCGGTGTTATCTCATCAGTTGGAAATGCATCGCGCAGAGACTGCTCAAGATCTAACTCCATCACCTCACCTTGTGTTTGCATGGAACCCTGTTGGGCTTTGCGTTTAAGTTCCTCAACCAATTTTTCCATATCAGATATTTTTTTATCTTTCTCCAACTCCTTGAGTCTATATTCTGAAGAATACTGTTTTCCCATGTCTTCTTTTATTTTTTCTGATGCAGCAGACAATTTTTTCTCCATTTCAAGTTGGCGCTGATCATCTTTACTCTTTAGGTCACGAAGGAGTCTGTTCATCTCCAGTAACTGATCTTGGAGCAATTTATTTTGTTTTTTCAACTCTTCTTTTTCGTTTTCTGCGTCTTTTATTTGCAGTTGAAGCTGTTGTGAAATTTTCTGTTTTGTTTTTTCCTCAATTTCTAATTTCTGACTATCAAGTTCCTTCTGGTGAAGTTCCCTCTGTTCCCGCAGTACCCTCTCTTCTATCTGATGCTGAAAGGCTTGACTGATTTCGATTATATTGCCACATTTGGTGCACGTAATTGTATTTATCATAGAGGTTTTTGTATTGCCATAATACTATATTTTTTTCACAAACGCATCGATTTTCTCTCCTATATCACTCCAGCCGAAGACGCGAGTAATATGCGCGCCTACAACTTCTTTATTCCACGGCATATCAAGAAGAAGTACAGGAACTGGTAGGGCAATCGCGATGTCTTTATTGTCTTCAATGAAAATATCAATTGTATGATGCTTCGCTGCAGAAATCTTAAACACGGTATCTTTTTCATATTTATTACCATCAAATAAATCGAGTGTTGCGTGCTTACTCCATAATCCGTGACGACGGAGCCACCTTCGTGTAACCTTTTCTATCTCAACTGGACGTGCTGTAATAAAATGCAATCCATATCCCCTTTGCACCCAGGAGGAGATTATCGGAATTGCATCTTGAAACGGTGGGATTGCAATCTGAAATGCTTCCGTATGAATGTGTGTGTCAAAAAAAATCTGTAGTTTATCTCTCTCAATCCCGCTTTCTTCAAAGCTGTAGAAATTAAACATCTCCTCAAACTTCAACTCCTTCTTAAATACTGTGTTGAACCGTTCAAGATATGTTGTATAGGAGTTCGCCAATACATTATCTATATCAATCCCAATGTGAAGTTGTCTCATAATCT
>CAZYQZ010000186.1:0-2704 GCA_964649915.1 uncultured Gammaproteobacteria bacterium
ATTGTATGTCCCAGGTTGAGTGCATATCGCTCATTAGTGGTCTCAAATGGATCAGCAGAGACAACATCAGTTTTAATTTTCTGACACTGTTGTATGATCTGTGCAAGTTCACGCTTATCAACACTTCCTTCTTTTATCCGAATAAGTTCAGTAAGACTTGGAGTTCCCCACCCGATATAGTATTTCATCATTTCCCCTAAACCACTTGTAAGCTCTCGACTTGGCAGTGTAGAGAGAAGATTAACATCAGAAATAACTGCCTCTGGTTGATAGAATGAGCCAATCATATTCTTATATAAAACATGTTCATCTGTGAGGAAATTAACTCCAGTTTTTCCACCAAGAGCAGCATCGACCATCGAAAGTAGTGTTGTCGGAATATGGATACAAGAAATACCGCGAAGAAGTATCGAAGCAGTAAACCCACCCATATCAGAAACAACACCCCCTCCGAGGGTAATAAGGCAACTTTTACGGTTAAAGCCATAGCGAAAATACGGTGTAATAATTTTCTCGATTTTTTTCATACTTTTGTTTGTCTCGCCACTTTCAATGTGAGAAATGACAACGGGTACACCGATTTTTTTTAAGGCAGTGACAAGTCGTTTTCCATATAAACTAAACGTCGTTTTATCCGCAAGGACAAGAAAACTGGAATAGACAAGATTGCGTTCTGACATGATCTCGTTGATATGATCGATAAGATCCCAGCCAAGTATGTACTGGGTATTCTTCGTTATAGGTACGATAGTGGTATGAGCTGTTGTTTCGTATTTCATATGTTAATTAAAATCCTTTTTAAGCCACGCGTCGCGTATGCTTTTCGTGTCCTGAAAATATTTTTGTAACTCATCTCTTTTATTTATTTTTAGTAAACTTCGAATTTGTTTAAACTCATGTTCAAGCATCGTTATATTATGTAGTATATTCTCTTTATTTGAGAAAACTATATCGGTTTTTATACGGCAGTCGTGACTTGCAAGTCTTGTTGAATCTTTAAATCCAGTTGATGCAAGTTTTCTTCGCATATTCCAATTTCCACGTGAAGCAACTCTCACAAGGATACTTGAAAGAAGAAGCGGTATATGGCTTATCGCTGCAATATCTCTATCATGCATTTGTGGACTCATGATAACCGAATGTGCACCAAGAAGTCGGATTATTTCCTGAATTACAGCATCATCGTGTGGGAGTGCTGTTTTACTGGGGCAAATAACCCATGGCTTGTTCACAAAAAGGTATGGTGTAGCATGTTCAAATCCTGAAAGTTCTCCTCCAGCCATAGGATGGGTACCGATAAATCGAACGTGAAGTCTCTCGGCTTCTTTACATATTTCTCGCTTTGTTGAGGATACATCGAAGGTAAGAATCCCATCCCTCTCTCGAAGATGGTGTAACTCATCAATATTTTTAGATGTTGGAGCACAGAGAATAAGACAGTCAATATCTTTTAGTATGTCTATTACTGATGTAAACACGTGGTCGATAATTCCTAACTGCAGAGCTTGATGTGTCCTTTGAGTATCATGGCAGGAACCAAAAATAGTAATCTTTTTCCCCAAGTGTTGTTTTAGACCCATGCAAATAGATCCGCCAATAAGACCGACTCCTACGATACCAATTCGAAGTGGAACTTTAGATTTCATCATGTTGTAATTTTTTTGATATCTGAATAATTTGTTTAAAAATAGTCCTAATAATCTTTATTGGAACACCAGTCTTTTTAGCATTCGTATCCAAGTTAAGAAATACTTCTCGTTCTCTTCTCGTATCATCGATAGCAATTCCAAGCTTATTTTTTTGCTGCTTGATCTTTTTTACTAAGGAAAATCTCTTGGCAAGAAGATCAACAATCTGTCCATCCAAGATATCAATGTCGCCTCTTAATTTATCTAATTGTAAGTTTTTTTCCTTTTTCATATATTCCTAAAACCTTTATAAAATTGACCTGTTCTTTCATTTGTCCCAGTACCTTTGGTATAGCGTCTGCATTATTCATTTCTACATCAACAAAAAAGATATATTCAAACGGCTTGCCATATACTGGGCGAGATTCTATTTTTGTCAGATTATATTTATAGAGAGAAAACGCCTCCAAAGAGTGAAGGAGTGTCCCTGGTGTATGCTTTAAGGAAAACAGTACTGACGCCTTGTTACCTTTTATATTATGTTCTTTCGATACGCAGACAAACCGAGTCATATTAAAGGGATTATCTTCAATATTTTTATGTCGTATATTCAAATTAAATAATCGTGAGGCTTGAATAGATGCAATCGCACAGGAATCATCAGCCTTTTCTTCTTGTAGTCTTTTGGCAGCTGTTGCGCTATCTGTTGTAAATTCCAGACTCCAATCTCCGTGCTGCTCTAAGAAAGTTTTGCACTGCTTCGCAACCTCTGGGTGTGTGTAACATCGTTTCATTGTACGAAGACTCCTGTCTGTCTTGCTCAGAAGACAATGATGGATAGGAAGGTACACTTCTTGTATGATAGATACCGAGCTAATAAGTAATTGATCATATGTTTCAAAGATGCTGCCACTGAGAGAATTCTCGATAGGAAGAATTCCCATATCAATGGTCTTTTTCTCAACTTCAGAAACAATCTCACGAAATGATGGGAATCCTCGAAGACCCATGGTTTCTCCAAACAATAATTCTGCGGCTGTATGACTGTGTGATCCAGCAATTCCAAGGTATCCAAG
>CAZYQZ010000187.1:0-2693 GCA_964649915.1 uncultured Gammaproteobacteria bacterium
AGTACAGATACCAGACCAAACGCTCCTGCAATAGTCCCAGTAAGGGAGGCGTTTCCAAGCTCAAATGACCGAAAGAACGCAAGCGTCCCGGCTGAATCTAAGAGCGATAAAAAGAAGGTAAATATAAGCGGAAGAAGTGGAGGAAATGGTCCAGCAAAAGGAATAAACAGTAGAGAGAGGAAAAGCGCTGTAATCTGACTATAGATAAAGGTCGTGGTGTGCCCTACCTTCCGGGATGAAAGAGCTGCAAGAATATCTGCCCAGGACCAGGCAAAAAATGCGATGAGAGCAAATACGATAGCCATAGCATAAATTATAGCTAAAGTTACTCAATGCTCAAAGCGGCAAACACGTAGATAAAAAATTTACTTTAGATTGTCATACCAAGATTCCTCTTATATAATACCCGTTACAATGAGTCGTGAGCGACATGTTCCCTTTATATATGATGGAAGCGGCGGCGGTGCACCAATCGCTCCTATTTTTCACGAGCCTAACCTTCCCGTGGATCCCTCTCATGTGATCCGAACAAGGCGTATACCGGAAGGCTTGTCAGCAAACCCTGAATTTATTCACTCAATTAACAATCCAGATAAAATTTTTGAGAAACTTAATTCTGCGACAATACGAGGAGGTGAATCTCCACTCATCCTGGAACTTACAGCTGATGCTTCAGAAATAGAAGTCTCCGATATTATCAAAACATCATCAACTCCAATTATAACTATCGGGGCGCAAACATCACTTACAGCAGGAGCACGCCCGAATGGTGAAATTCTTCTTGATATGAAGAATCAGACTAAAATACTTGAAACACATATTAAAAACGAAACAGATGATGCTGATTATGATTATGTCATCGTACAACCTGGAGTAACGATACAACAGCTCAATGAGACACTGAAACAAAACAATATGTACTATCCCCCTGGTCCCACCGAGGAGGGCGCAACAATTGGAGGAACTATCGCTACAAATGCAGCCGGTCCACAAACATTTAAATACGGACAAACACGACAATGGGTAGAAGGAATTACCGTGGTACTTGCAAGTGGTGAAGTGCTAGATATTGCGCGTGGTAAACACAAAGCAAGTAAAGAAGGACATTTTGACATTATTGACTCTGACAATAGAACTCACCGAATAGATATCCCAACATATGAGATGCCTAAAGTAAGTAAGATTTCTGCAGGATATTTCGCTAAACCAGATATGGATCTTATTGACCTTTTTATCGGTTCTGAAGGAACTCTGGGTGTTATAACTTCTGCGAAGCTCCGCGTAGTACGTCCACCCCCAAGAACTGGTTGGTTTCTGGTTTCGTGTCCCAGTGAGGGGAAGGCATTTGAATTAACTGCAAGTTTAAGAGAAGCCTCACAAAAAACCTGGAAAAAAACAGAAGACGCACAAGGGATTGATATTGCAGCGATTGAGTATATGGATAAAAATTCAATAGCAATCTTAACAGATGACAAGAGAATACCATCTGATGTGAAGATTAATAAAGATGCTGAAGCACTGATGCTTATCCAGCTGGAACTGCCTGATACTGATGAAGAAATTCCTGTGAACGCTTTTGAACAAATTTTAACTGACTTGGATCTTCACCATAGTTATGACTTCGCATGGCCTGGATACCCTGAGCGTATCCAGCAGTTTAAAGATATACGCGAAGGTGTACCTCGGGGTGTAAATGCAAGGAATGCACAAAAAAGAGTCGCTAAAGTAGCAACTGATATGGTCGTACCTTTTGATGCTTTCCTGAAAACCCAAAAATTATTCAGAACTACCTTTGCACCCATGGAGCTGGAGACTGCCGCGTGGGGTCATATTTCTGATGGCAACATCCACTGGAATGTCTTATCAAATAATCCGGAAGAAGAGAAACTTGCGAAAGAACTCATTCTAGCCCTTGGTAGTGCAGTAATTAAGCGTGGCGGATGTCCTCTTGCAGAACATGGAGTCGGAAAAAATGAACTTAAACAGCAGCTCCTGGAACTTCTCTATGGTAAGGATGGTATAGACCAGATGCGGCAAGTAAAAAATATTCTCGACCCAGACTGGAAACTCGCTCCTGAAAATATTTTCCAAAAGAATACGCCTCCTCTTGATCTTCTATTGAGTGACTAATAAACCGCGTCCATACTTAGCATTTTAAGAGACCGGAGCACTTCCGCTGTGAACGATGTGATTAAATTCTTCAATAGTCACTCGCTCTTTATTAGAACTATGATCCAAGTATGAT
The DNA here is from genome assembly GCA_964649915.1 of uncultured Gammaproteobacteria bacterium. Taxonomy (GTDB): domain Bacteria; phylum Patescibacteriota; class Microgenomatia; order 2-02-FULL-39-11; family 2-02-FULL-39-11; genus CAZYQZ01. Next base: position 2,246 of record CAZYQZ010000187.1, read on the forward strand.
GTAAAAAATACATTAAGAAAATTCGAAGATCCAGTTTCGTTATAGATATTAGCAAGCCAAGGTTTAGACCTATTCTCTCCTATATTAAACAATCTTCCCATTAACCCATTCCCCGGACCCCCTTTGATGCCATTAACAATAACATCAAAGTCTTTCTTGTAGTCGTCAGCTGATTTAACTAGTTCAACACTATCTGGATCGTAGATACTTCCGACCAAGGATATATTCTGAGCGTGTAGAAATCGATGAACAAGTCCTACGTCATGCATTCTTGCTATGTTTTTTCCTAAATGAGTTGGTAAATATCTAGTTAAATACTCTCTGACATCCTCTGGATTTTCAGCATCAAAGTTCTTATGTTCATGGATACCATTTCGTTTTGAAAGAATTTCTTCACGAGTGTTAACAAATCTAAATACCTTTCCCATTATATCTTTGAACTCTCCCT
>CAZYQZ010000188.1:0-2655 GCA_964649915.1 uncultured Gammaproteobacteria bacterium
ATTCTTGGATATCTTCCCCAAGTTCGGCCGAGCTATATATATTTTACGATCATATGTTTGATTGTGTTATGCGCGTTTACTATTGTACAAAAAAGAAAAAAACTTGTTACTATCATTGCTTTTTTGATTTTATATCTTCTGCCGTATGGGTATAACATTGTTACTAACATCGTCCACTATAGACAATTTTCATTTCAAAGTGTGGATAATGTCTTTGCTCGTGAGGTGTACGTAAGCTTATTTATAAACCGAGGTATTCCCATACATGGACAATGGATATGGCCAAATGAAGTATCGTATGCCTGGTGGGATTTCTCTCAACCTCAAACTGAGGTGGAGCGAACTGCTATGACGAAGAAATATTTTGCTCTCTCGGGGGAGATTATACGAAAAGACCCGCTCACTTTTATAAAAACAAGGATTGGAAAAATGTTTTATTTATGGGAAAAACACTACCTTATGCCATATAAAGTAGAATCAACTGATACAAGGGTGAATGGCTTAGTATACTGGGGAAATATGGTACTACTACTGGGTGCAATAGGCGGTTTTCTGATATGGATCAAAAGGCATGATGTTCGTGAAAAACATGTATCATATATGAAAATTTTCATTCCTTTTTTTATTCTCTACGTGTCAGTTTCCCATATTTTTTCAACCTCTGAAGAGCGATTCTCGCTTCCTGCATATCCGATCGTTATTTTGTTTTTCTCGTATCTACTTTTTTCTCTTCATCTTTTTTTTCACAAACGAAGTTTCCTAAAATAAGCGTATCAATACCCGATCTCATAAATGTGGAATATGCATCATGTGGGGAACTGACTACAGGTTCTCCCTTGAGATTAAACGATGTATTCAAAACAAGCGGTACTCCAGTCTTCTTATAAAACTGCCTAATAAGACTGTGATAGAAGGGATTATCTTTTTTGTCTACTAATTGAGGCCGTGCAGTATTATCTGCATGGTTGATAGCAGGAACTCTTTTTTGCCAGCTTTTTTTCACTGGCACTACATAGAGCATGAACCGTAGGGGAATGTGATGCTTGTAATCTTTCGGAAGATCAAAAATAAGAGAGGCTTTTTCCAGAAGTACGGATGGAGCAAAAGGTCGAAAGGCTTCACGAAATTTCACTTTACTATTAATAATATCTTTCATCTTCGGATTTCTCGGATCTGCAAGAATACTTCTATTTCCCAGTGCTCTGGGCCCCCATTCAAATCGTCCTTGAAAAAGCCCAACAACCTTGCCTTTAGCAATCTGGTCAGCTGCATACTGTATAAGCGTAGTAGCAGAAAGTTTCTTATGGGGAATTGCATTATCTTTCAGAAATTTTTCTATTTCTTTGTTTGAAAATTGTTGGCCGAAGTAGGAATGAGTAAGATGTGTACGCTTCGTATTCTTTAAAACGTGATGATATGTATATAATGCAGCACCTAATGCACCGCCAGAGTCTCCCGCAGCTGGTTGTATATACATGTTGTCAAATCCACTTTCATTCAGTATGCGATAATTTGCAACGGAGTTAAGCGCTACCCCTCCCGCAAGGCATAAATATTTTTTTCCTGTTTCCTCTCTGACCACTTTCGCAATGGTAACAAGTAAATCTTCAGTTACTGACTGGATACTAGCGGCAATATCTGCGCTGTACTGGGTAATTTTGTGAGACTCCTTTGGATCAATAGGTTGTCCAAAAACTGTAGTAAATTTATCTGAAAATGAACGCCGGTTGGAGTAATGAAAGGAAAAGTAGGAAAGATCCAGAGAAATACTTCCGTCAGTATGTTGTTCAACCATCGACTTAATCTTGTTCTTATATATGGGTTTACCGTACGGGGCTAGTCCCATCACTTTCCATTCACCTTCATTTACCTCAAATCCTAAAAAGGCAGTATACGCACTGTAAAGTAGGCCAAGCGATTGAGGAAATGATAATTCTTTTAGAAGTTGTAGTGTATGTCCTTGTCCAATTGATACTGAGGCTGTAGACCATTCTCCAACTCCATCAACTGTCATCACAGCGGCATCAGAAAATGGAGAGGGGTAAAAACAGGATGCTGCATGAGAAAGATGATGTTGGGAAAAAAGAAGTTTTTTTTCATCCATGTCAAAATAATCAAGAATCTCTGATTTAATCCATAGTTTTTTTGACAACCAGGAAAGCATTGCCTCTCGAAACGAGACGTACGAGTAGGGGAATGTCGACATAGATGAAAGAAGAATTCGGTGAAACTTCCGAAACGGTTTTTCATAAAAAACTACATAATCGATGTCTCTACGTCCAATACCCGCAGCTTCCAAGCAGTAGTTAATTGCAAGGTGGGGAAATGCACTGTCATGTTTTTTTCGACTTAATCGTTCTTCCTCAATTGCCACTAGAATTTTTCCGTTATGTATAAGAACGGCAGCCGCATCGTGGTAATAACATGAGATACCTAAAATATACATATTAATATTGGTTTCGTAATTCTTCGAGTGAATCAGCTTTTCTTATACTTTTCTGCCACGTACTTTTCATCTTTTTTGGTCGATGAGTGAGTTGATAGACAATCGAAAAAGGGGAAAGAATCAGAAAATAAAAAATAGATAATAGTAATCTTTATTGAAAGGACCCGATAGCAAATGCTAAAAGATTCCAGTATTTCCACAGTACTGAT
>CAZYQZ010000189.1:0-2619 GCA_964649915.1 uncultured Gammaproteobacteria bacterium
AAGTAATGCTTTTTTTTCAACCCCATCTGTAACTCGCAGGTCAAGAAAAGGAACGTGCTTCATATTATTTCCTTTGTGTACTTTTTGGATTATATGCTAAAACGAAATAATACCATGACATTTTAGGATTACCCGTATGCACAACTTCATCATTCATTGAGAAGGAAACCGCTCTACCAAAGACCGATTCAACTAACGCACTCAATTCATTCTGATCATAACATTTCACATGAGATGCTTGACTTAATTTACTTTGATAGGGGTACGAATAGATGCTAGGAGTACCGATAATGGTAAGTCCATTTTTTTTCGTGAGCCTGCCCATCTTTTCGAGCAACATCTTTCCCTTTTTTTCGTTCATATGTTCAATAACATCGAGGGCAAAAACAACATCGTATTTTTGGGAGTCGTTCATTTCAAACAAATCTTTCTTTAGAAATTGGACGTTTTTACTATTTTTGAGAGAATTTGCTTCATGTATTTCAGTAGTTTTAATATCAATTCCACATACGCTCTTGCAGTGTTGAGAAACAAATATACTGCCAAGTCCCGACCCACAACCAACTTCCAAAACTGTGTCGCTTTTTTTTACTACGCGAGATACAAATTTATAGCGAGATAGTCTGATAAGAAATCGAAGAAGATCATGGGAAACAAAATGTGCATATTCGGGTGGAAGCGTTACACCATGTGGGAAATCTTGATAGATTTTGTTGATGAGGCTGCTGTACTCTTTTTGGTTTTTATTATACTTTCCAGTATCTACTTTCATAGTGTATACACCAGGTGTTAAAGAAGTGAAAGAGCAGGTCGAAGGGCAATGTGTTTTTGAGTGAAGTACTTTTTTATTTCAGGCTTTCTTTCTGCCATACTCATAAAAGATGTAGCAAACGTATTACTGCCTAGTAAGAAAAATCCCTCGACTACATCATGTCCCCGAGCAAGATCATCTCCAGCAAACGGCCCCGGTGCCTTTTCTCCGAATAGATGAAAGAGGGGTAATTTCAAATGAGAAACAAGATCAGCAAGCGAGAAATATGTGAGCGTCTTTCCCAACCGAGTAGAATAAAAGGTTGATTTTTTTGAGAGAAAAAGATTCATGATTGCGGCATTAGATTTGTTCATAAATTGTGCAAGATCCTCTGAAGTGGTAAATGCATATGAAGAAACATTTCGGTCATATAAGAGATCGAATGGTTTTTTTAAACTATCAACAGAATTGTATGTTAACACGTTGTACTGTGGGTGGAGAATTTTTGCGGTAAGACAAAGATCATCAGACAGATCAATACCGATATAATTATTTTTCAATAAAGCTGTGGAGTATTCCTTGATTTTTCTTATATCGAAATATCTTTTTACAACTTCCAATCCATCAATCAGTTCGTATAATGACTGACCTAACTCCAAAACGGTAGTTTTTTTTCCTAAAACAAGAAGTGCAAGATATACAAGTAAATTTTTTTCTTTTCTCGGAATTTGATCAAAAGAAATATTTTTTTTCTCAAGAAGTCTTTTGTAACTTAGAACTTCCTTTAGATAGAAAGAAAGATGCCAAGCGTCATAGGCTTCCTGATCTGTAAGTTGACGATGAATCTGACGAGTGGAGCTTTTATTTTTTTTGGAATATATTTCAAGATATGTTCGCCAATCCTTTATATTTCCGTAGTATGAATCTATTGATGTCATTTAGATTTCGTTTTCTTTTTAATTCGAAGTTGTATCGTATAAGCCGTATTATTATAACGTATTTCTGCCGTAGTACCAGGATAGAAATCATGGGCAAGAGTCCATGTCATAAATTCGTGAAGACTCATTTTCACTGACCCATCCCGTATACGATCTTTTTGTGTATCTTCCCTTGTGAAGTAATTACCCCTTCCTCTTTGCTTTTGGGGAAGGATATTTCTCTTATATATCTGCGGCCATTTTTTTATAAAGAGTTTTATTGCAGTCTGCTGTAGTTTTTTGTGAAGATGTTTTCCAGTCGTTGGAAAAGAATATGGAATTTCTTTTTGAACATATATCGATCCTGAATCAACGCCTTTATTCATCTCTAGAAGAGCAACCCCTGCCTTTAATGACTTTCTGATACACCAGGCTGCATTGTCGTTTCCTCTGCATAGTGGAACTAAGCCCGAATGAATATTTAATCTGTACCTAGCAAGGTCTAACACTTTTTTACTGAGTATAAATGGAGACCATAAGTTCAAAAGCCATGTATACTTTTTTTTACTCGTAATAAGACTATCCTGTGTCGTCTTAGAAAAAATTTCGAAGTCTATTCCCTTCATTTTTGCAAGTTGAACGATTTTTTTATTATATGTGTCACTATCGTTTGCAACGATAATCCGACCAATGTTACTCTTGGATTTAAGTAGAAATTCCACAGTTTTATATCCGACCAGCTTGGAGGCAAAAATAAGAACGTCTTCCCCACTATGTTTTAGGTGATTACTCATTCCATCAAGGTTTTCCTACAATATACACATCATAAAGAAGAGAAAAAATAGTTTGAATTGTATAAATAAAATTATTCACATTGACTGCTTTCGATTTCCCGTGCGCTCTTGTTATATTTTGAAATGGAATTTGTTTTAGAGTATAACCTCGTTTATA
>CAZYQZ010000190.1:0-2599 GCA_964649915.1 uncultured Gammaproteobacteria bacterium
CGACCTCTTGGTCTTAAGATAGATTTTGTAAACCATGTATTAATAGTTGATGGAGCAGGGATGAAAGGCACCCATGTTCCGCTCGAAGTGGGAAGTCTATACCGTACTGCAACAATGGTTATTGGCCCCCTGCTTGCAAGATTTGGAAAGGCAATTGTTCCAAATCCTGGCGGTTGTCGCATAGGACAAAGACCTATAGATTTACATATACAAGCAATTGAGAAAATGGGTGCCAAGATCGAATATCACTCTTCTGATGGTTATTTTTACGCTACAGCAAAAAAATTAAAAGGTACAACAATTCATTTTGAAAAAAACACACACACGGGGACTGAGACCGTATTACTTGCTGCAGTACTTGCTGAAGGCGAAACTATCATTGAGAACGCAGCGCAAGAACCTGAAATTGATGATTTAATTTCTCTACTTTGCGCAATGGGTGCAAATATTACTCGTGTCTCTTCCAGGAAAATAAGGATAATTGGTGTAAAAAAAATGCACGGGACAACATATCGAATTATGTCCGATCGAAATGAAGCTGTGACGTTTGCTATTGCAGCGTTAGCAACAAAAGGGGATATTGTTGTGGAGGGTGCTCAACGCGAATATCTTAAAAGTTTTATTGAGAAATTAATAGAAATTGGCGCTGGAATTGAAGATATCGGTAATAATAGTATGCGGTTTTACTATAAAAATAAACTTTCAAAATCAGATATTATAACCTTACCGCATCCGGGGTTTATGACAGATTGGCAAGCTCCATGGGCACTCTTGATGACACAAGTAACGGGATCATCAACGATTCATGAAACGATATTTGAAGATCGATTCTCTTACGTCAAAGAGCTTGAAAAAATGGGCGCAAACATCTCTTTCTTTACCCCAAAAATAACAAATCCTGCAATTACCTACAACTTTCATTTAGATGGAAATGTAAAGTCAAAACAGGCTATTAGAATTACAGGGCCTACTCCTTTACATAATGGTATACTTAAGACAACAGACCTTCGTGCGGGAGCCACACTTGTTTTGGCAGCTCTTATAGCGGAAGGGGTCAGTCATGTCCATGAAATTGAGCATATTGATCGTGGATATGAATCTCTTGATACACGTTTGAAACAAATCGGAGCGGATATTAAGCGAGCAACAATATAATATGAGTGAAATACTTCCAGTAATTCTTGCGGGTGGTGATTCGAGTAGATTTTGGCCGTTGTCAGACAAAGTTCTTCTACAGCTCTACGACAAACCTCTCTTATACTATCGTTTGTTACAACTTAAAAAATTTGGATTTCAAGATCCTGTTGTTATTTGCAATAAACAAAATAAAAATTCTTTTATTCAGTTTGACCAAACATTTAAAGAATTTGGGATTACCCTTGTGGAACAAACAAATCCAAAGGGAATGGCGGGAGCTCTCCTTTCCGCAAAAAAACTTATCGAAGGGAAGAAAATCCTTGTTATTAAACCAGTTGATGTGGTCGAGGATATTCTTTTTCATAATTTAGTACAAATTTTAAAATCGAATCCAAAAAATCTTTTAACAGGATTAAAAACAGAAACATATTTTCCTGGTGGATATTTAACTATTACCGATGGAATGGTCACTCATATAGTTGAAAAACCGGTAGAGGGAACACAACCGAGTGATATGGTTCGTATTGTTGTTGATTATTTCTCAGATGCTTCATTATTCTTGACGTACCTCGAAAAAGCTAAATCAAAACACGATGATGAGTACGAGGTTGCACTAGAAGCAATGTTGTCTCACAACATCCCTTTTCATTTTTTGGCATATGATGGTTTCTGGGGGGCTCTTCAATATCCATGGCACGTACTTCCTATTATGTCCAATTTTCTACAAAATACGAAACGTCACTTTGGTAGAAATATTAGCGTGTCAAAAACAGCAGTGATTACAGGAAATGTGTACATTGACGATGGGGCGCGTATTTTAGAAAATACAAAAATTGTAGGACCGAGTTATATAGGTAAAAATACGTTGGTAGGAAATAATTCTGTTGTTCGAGAATCAATTATTGGGTCAAACTGTGTATTAGGGTATTCTACCGAAATTACGAGAAGCTATATTGGTAACTCATGTTGGTTTCATTCAAACTTTGTTGGTGATAGTGTTATTTCTAACAATGTTAGCATGGGTGCAGGTGCTGTTCTTGCAAATTATAGATTGGATGAGGGAACGATTTCTTCAAACCAAGATAACAAACGAATCGATACAAAAAGGCTCAAACTTGGCGCAATAATTGGTGAAAATGTCAGATTGGGAGTAAATTGTTCGATAATGCCCGGAGTAAAAATTGGGTCAGGAAGCTTTGTGGGATCGTCAGTTATGCTTGATCAAGATATTGCTGAAAATAAAGCATGTTTTCATAAACCAAATTATGAAATCCGCCAAAACACTAAATCTGTAAACTCCGCTTCAAGAAAGACGTTACAAAATTCAATTAAAGTATAATATGTGTGGTATTTTCGGATACGTAGGCAATAAAGAAAACGCAGGTGATCTAGTTCTTGAAGGGTTACGCATACTTGAATATCGGGGTTATGATTCTTGGGGTGTAGCGACTCTATTTGGTGA
>CAZYQZ010000191.1:0-2588 GCA_964649915.1 uncultured Gammaproteobacteria bacterium
GGTATCAAAGGAAATTATGGCGCAGGTTCAAAGTGTCGGTCAGAAGCTGAAAGTCTATACATATACATATGTACGAGAAGACGCTCTTGACCTATACGGCTTTGGGAGTCCCCAAGATTTGGAACTTTTTGAAAGTTTACTCACCGTGAGTGGAATTGGACCCAAGACCGCGATGGGAGTTTTCTCTACTGGATCAAGAAGTGAGATCATCAGCGCGATTCTCAATGCGAACACAGATTTTTTCACCAGTGTTCCAAGACTGGGCAAAAAAAATGCACAGAAAATTATTATAGAATTGAAGAGTAAGTTTGGTAAAGCGAAGGATTTAGACTTAACGATGGAAGAAGGGAAAGACGCACAAGAGGTAGTTATGGCATTAAAAAGTTTTGGATTTACGAGCAAGGAGTCCTACGATGCCATCCAGCAACTTACAGACAAGAATTTGACAGTTGCTCAGAAGGTGAAGGCAGCGCTAAAATATTTAGGAAAATGAGATAAACAATATGGACGATACAGCAGTTCCTACACCAGCAATCCCAAAACCTGAAAAAAAGAATAAAGAAGAAGAAGCACTATTTGTTTCGCTTCGTGCACAGAAATGGACAGAATTCTGTGGTCAGGAGAAGATTAAGGAATCCCTTAACATTGCGATCTCTGCTGCAAAGAAGCGGAAAGAATCTCTTGAGCATGTCCTTCTTTACGGACCACCAGGACTTGGAAAAACTACACTTGCCCATCTTATAGCCCGGGAAATGGGGAGCAATATTCGTGTTACCTCAGGTCCTGCCATAGAAAGATCTGGGGATCTGGCATCAATTCTCACTAACCTGGAACCGAATGATGTACTTTTTATCGATGAAATCCATCGGCTGAATAAGATAGTCGAGGAGACGCTTTATCCCGCGATGGAAGACTATAATCTGGATATTATCATTGGAAAAGGTCCCTCAGCCCGCACACTTCGACTTGATCTCCCAAGATTTACGATAGTCGGAGCAACAACCAGAATTGGACTACTCTCGGCTCCAATGCGAGACAGATTCGGTGTTACACATCAACTTTCTTTTTACAACCATAAAGATCTTATCGAGATATTGAAAACCGCGGCGGAAAAGCTGAAAGTGCCTATAGATACAGAATCCCTTCTTTTACTTTCAAGACGTGCTCGTGGGACACCGAGAATTGCTCTTAAACTCTTAAAGCGTGCACGTGATTTTGCTCAGGTACGCGGAACAGGAAAAGTTGTACCAACAATTCTTACTGATGCTCTCGGAATGCTGGGAATTGATGCGGAAGGCCTCGATGAAGCAGATAGAAAACTTCTTCGGATGATTATAGAAAAACACGGTGGAGGACCGGTTGGAATTGAGACTATTGCTGCATCCCTTGCAGAGGATATTGGAACAATCGAGGAAGTAGTAGAACCATATCTGATGCAGATAGGGTTTCTGAAGCGTACTCCCAGAGGCAGATTTGTCACGAAACATGGATATAAACACCTTGGCTTTCCGATACCCAAACGCGACGATAAAGATCAGAACCTGCTGTTTTAAAACGAAAACAGAGGGCAAATGTGAGAAAGAACTCACGTTCGCCCTCTGAACTGGCGCCACTCTCTTTCTTTAGAAAAACTTACGCCGACTGCGGTGTCGCAGTTGGATACGGCTCTGGGGTACCGAATAGGGGCATTTGAATCACAACCCCTCGAACCCACATTTTCCCTTCACCGCAATTCTTAACAATGTATTGTAACTTATACGGTGTTAAGGTACTTGAAGGGATAAAGTAGGAATATGCTTGCAAGTGTCCTGGGGCAATTTCATATCCCCCCATTCCTTCGAGATAGTAAACGTTTCCTTCGACGACAAATAGGGGAATATTTGGAATGTCATCGAACACTTGGACCGGTTCGCCTTCTTGTACAAGAATATACTCTTCTTCTGAAGGTTTTTCACAAACCTTATCAGAAGTGACTGAGACCGGAGTACTCGTCTGCTCCGTTATAGCTGTTTCTGGAGTCAGCGTGGCGGTAACGGGCCAATGTAATGGCACCGGAGTGGCCCGGGGTGTACCACACGCAAACAATAGAACAACGAGAAATACTAACAGAGATCTGTACTTCATCATACCTCCTGGTATGGAATTATCGGCATAATTTAGCCGCGGATTAAGGTTATAGCGGAATTACAAACTAAGAGTGGCTTATTAAAGAACAAAAAAAAGATTACTTACCAAGCAAAGCACGAAAAGCATTGATCCGGATCTACTTGGTAAATAACCAAAAGGGAGTATACCACTTTAAGAGGGGATTAACAAACTATAGGATATAGTGGGCGGAAGAGGACTTGAACCTCCACGCCTTTCGGCATAGCCTCCTCAAGACTACGTGTATACCAATTTCACCATCCGCCCATTATTCTATAGCTTTATTCGTTGTAAGTCCTTAGTGATTAGGCTCTAAGTAAATTAAAGACTACGTACCAAAGACTAAAAACGAAATGTGGGCTGGAGAGGAGTCGAACCTCCAAGACTTTCGTCACACGGTTCTGAACCGGGCGCGTCTACCAGTTTCGCCACCAGCCCTAAAA
>CAZYQZ010000192.1:0-2551 GCA_964649915.1 uncultured Gammaproteobacteria bacterium
CACTTTTCCCTGTTTATCACTAAATTTTTTCTGGTCTGCACGATATTTATCATATGTCTTACTTCCAAGAGTTAGGACTAAATAACCACCAGGTTTAAGCGCATCATGGGCTTTTGTGACAACTTGTTCGATATCCTTCTTTGTTCCTTTAAATCCATCACCAAACACTTCGACAATTGTGACAGCGTCAAATTTTTCCTTATAGCGCAGTTTCTGAGCGCTTTTATGACGAAGAGCTACTCTGCCTTCAGCAATAGGCTCGGTAAGACGTCTATGTGCGCGAAATAGATTCTTTTCATTTAGATCAATAGAAGTGACGTGGTCTGCCGTTTGGAGCAGAGTAGGAATTCCAAAACCATCGTATGTTCCGATATCCAGCAGGCTGGATTTTTGAGGAAGTTTCCCTTTCAAATGATCTCGGATGAAGTCATAAACGAAGAAGAGTCGTGTTTTTACTAATTGTCTGGATTCACGAGATGGCTGAACAATCTCTATTCTGTGTGGAGGATGGTTAAGTTTATCGTATAAATTTCGTTCGCGATGTTCGAGAGATCGAGGATTCATAACTTGGTGGATTATACGGTAGTAGGGCGCTATTTACCAGTTTTAAACTTGTTTGGAGAGATGGAATACCGTGCGAGTTTATACTTTTACTTTTATACCTGGACTCATGGAGGATTTAAGGGTGACGTTTACTACTTTTTCGCCAAGCGCTTTGATCAACGCGATATGGTTTTCTTCAAGTTGGGAATCCTTGAACGATAATTTTCCAATTACTTGGTGGACAATTGGGAAGTCTGCTTCGGTTTTCCATTGTACTTCACCTTTTTTGAACTTCGCAGCTACCTTTTCTGGTTCTGGTGAGATGGTTCCATTTTTAGGATTGGGCATAAGACCCTTTGGTCCTAAGATTCGAGCTACTTTTGCGAGCTTCGGCATCATGGATGGATGGGCGATAAGAATATCAAAGTCTATCTGTCCTTTTTGCACCTTTTCTACAGTAGAGTCATCTGCAATCACTACGCGAATTTGCTTTCCTGTTCCATGTGGGTAGGCGACAGTGCCTCGAAGACCCTTTTCTTTCATGTTGATATGGAGCTCAACAGATGGATCAAACTTAGAAAGAGATACTTCTCGAAGGAGTTTCAGTGCTTCTTTTATAGGGAAATGCTTCATCCGGTCGACTTTTGTAAGTGCAGCGAGATACTTCTTTCCACGGACTCTTTTTTTCTTTTCTCGCTTTGGTTTTTCTTCAGACCCTTCAGTTTTTATTCCTTCTGCTTGATCTTTTTCTACGTCTTGAGCAATCTTTGCGAATTTCTCTATATCGTCGTCAGCTCCCACAGACTTGATTCTCTCTCCACCCTTCATTCCGGCGATATGGACTTTGCCGGCGCCTTCACGAAGCTTCTTTTGCTCACGTGCCACCTTTCGCTCTTCACGAACTTTTGCTTCTTCTTCAGATCCTAGTGTTGATACGCGGATTTTTCCCATATATTTTTAGATTATGCAACTTTTATTCCCATACTTCGGGCAGTTCCCTCCACTACTTTCATAGCTGATTCTATAGTATCGCAGTTCATATCAGGCATCTTATCTTTCGCAATCTCTTCAACCATAGCTCGTGTCAGTTTGCCTGCCTCTTCTCTTCCAGCTTTTCCTGAAGCCTTTTCCAGATTGAGCTTCTTCTTAATCATTGCTGCAACCGGAGGAAGTTTGGTAATGAATGAGAATGTTCGATCTGTATAGACAGTGATAACCGCAGGAATGATTTGACCTTTTTGTTTGGCTGTTTTGTCATTGTAGGCCTTCACGAAATCCATGATAGGAAGACCGTGTTGTCCAAGCGCTGGACCTACTGGTGGTGCGGGGGTTGCCGCTCCTGCGGGAAGGTTTAGTTTTAATATTGTCTTTACTTTTTTTGCTGGCATACTCGTGTAGTTTTGGGTCTAAAAAATAAAATCCTCGGCAGTGCCGAGGAAGTACTCGTTCTCCGCTACGAATTGTAACGAAGTAACTCAATTCTTCGGCTCGCGCCTTCCACCGTAGATTCAGTGGTGAAGATATAGTATCACGGGTTATGTGAAAAGTAAAGAGTAGGGAGACTATTATTGTATTGAAGTGTTTGATTTGTCATACTGAAGAAGTGAGGAAGAAACAGGCTCAAAAACCGCGTATTCGGCAAGTCAAGCATCTCTTCAATTGGAATGGAGTGGTTATGGTCATCGGCTTGATGGGGATTGTGGTTGCCGTCATGCTTGTGAAGCGTGGAACTGACCTCTATCCGTTAGCAAAAAGTACGAGCTCTTCAATTCGTACGTTTTCTTCCTGTCCTACGTCTTCTTCTGAAAGTTTTGGAGTAGGGAGTATTCCTGATCCAGATCCGAACCCCCATTCCAACCCTGACACCGTTCTTTCACTTAAAGGGTGGGAACCATTTGCGGGAGATTTATCTTTAGTTACCTATGGCTATCCTCAAGGGGAGCCGCCAGATCCGAAGGCACCACAACTCGGGTCTATACTTCACAATGGGCCTCAATTTCGGACGTTA
>CAZYQZ010000193.1:0-2546 GCA_964649915.1 uncultured Gammaproteobacteria bacterium
GTTATTCAAAAATTAAAAAATTATACATCTACACCAGCGTCTGGTTTTACAGGTGTGGTTACACAAGTTGCCGATGGAGTAGCGAAGGTATCGGGGCTTGAGAATCTTTCGTATTCAGAAATGGTAGAAATTGGGAATGGTGTTCCCGGGGTTGCTATTAATCTTGAAACTGACGCGGTGGGAGTCATTGTATTGGGTGATTATCTTGCAATTGCTGAAGGTGATACTGTGAAAGGAACTGGAAAGCTTCTTTCTATTGGTGTTTCTGAAGATCTTATCGGACGTGTTATTGACCCTCTTGGAAAACCACTGGATGGAAAAGGTGAAATTACTACGAAAACATACTATCCTATTGAAAAAATAGCCCCCGGAGTCATAGAGCGTCATCCAGTTAATACACCACTTCAGACGGGAATAAAAGCGATTGATAGTATGATTCCCATTGGACGCGGACAACGAGAGCTTATTATCGGTGATCGGGGTACGGGAAAAACAGCTATCGCGCTGGACACAATTTTGAATCAAAAAGGAAAGAATATAGTCTGTATTTACGTTGCGATTGGGCAAAAAGCATCAAGAATTGCGCAAATCATTTCGCTTCTTGAGAAACACTCTGCGATGGAACATACGATCGTTGTGACGGCAAATGCATCAGATCCAGCGTCTTTGCAATATATTGCTCCGTATGCTGGATGTGCAATTGGGGAGTATTTTATGGATAAGGGTAAAGATGCACTCGTTATTTATGATGATCTTTCCAAACACGCATGGGCGTATCGCCAAATCTCTCTTGTATTGAAACGTCCATCTGGTCGAGAAGCATATCCTGGAGATGTCTTCTATCTACATAGTCGGCTACTTGAGCGAGCATGTAGATTGAGTGAAGAAAATGGGGGAGGTTCTCTGACGGCACTTCCCATTATTGAGACTCAAGCGGGTGATATGTCTGCATATATTCCAACCAACGTTATTTCGATTACTGACGGACAAATTTTCTTGGAGTCAGATCTTTTTTATGCCGGAATACGGCCAGCGATTAACGTCGGAACATCGGTATCACGTGTTGGAGGATCAGCGCAAATAAAAGCTATGAAGCAAGTTGCGGGAAAACTTCGTCTTGATCTTGCACAGTATCGGGAACTTGCGGCCTTCGCCCAATTTGCCGCAGACTTGGATGCAGCTACAAAAAGTCAGATTGAACGGGGTGCCCGAATGGTGGAGATTCTTAAACAATCTCAGTATGTACCCATGGATGTAGTAGCACAGGTTGTCTTAATCTTTGCGGCAGGGAATGGCTATATGGATTCTATCCCAGTTTCTAAGGTTGCAGAGTTCGAAATTAAGTACCTCGAATATATGAAATCCCAACAAAAGACGCTCCTTAAAGCGATTGAGAAAGACAAATCGATTTCTGATGATTCAGAGAAAAAACTACGTAAAGCAATTGAAGATTTTAAAAAAGGCTTTGTTTAAATTGACACAATTGAGAAAGATATACTATGGCTAGTATCCGAGTAATTAAACGAAGAATTCGCTCAGCAAAGAACATAGCTCAAATCACAAAAGCAATGGAAATGGTTGCCGCAAGTAAAATGAAAAAAGCACAAGATGCAGCACTACTTGGTAAGGTCTATGCAGATAAAATATACCAGGCAACAAAAGAATTAGCTCTTCGAGTGGATCGAAGAAATCACCCACTCCTTTCACTGGGAAGCACAACGGGTAAAAAACTTGTTATTGTTATTTCGACGAACAAAGGTTTGTGTGGTGGCTTAAATTCAAATTTATTTCGTGAGCTACAAAAAGTATTTGGAAAAGAATCTGCAATTGACTTTGTTTCAGTAGGAAAAAAAGGGCAGTCGTTTATTGTCAGAACAGGAAAGAAGTTGGTTGCAGACTTTTCTGAGACCGTACCGTTCTATCAATCAGTTTCAGCAGTAAGCTCGCTTTTAGTTTCTGGTTTCCTAAACGGGACATATAATGAGGTCTTTTTGGTATATAGTGATTTTATTAATGCGCTTAAGCAGCAGCCAAAAATAAAACAAATTCTTCCTTTGCAGGGCATTACACATGATCAGATAGGGGATGGAGCAAGTCAAGAGAATGAGGAGTTAAATTTTTCTGAATTTCTTATTGAACCTTCAGAATCAGAAGTATTGGACAGTCTTATCCCACATTACCTGGAAAACCAAGTAAGAAGTGCTATTTTTGAAGCAGAGGCATCAGAACATAGCGCCCGAATGATGGCGATGAAGAATGCTACAGATGCAGCTCTGGATCTTATGGATTCGTTGACTCTCGCGTTTAATAAGATTCGTCAAGAAAAAATTACTTTTGAAATTGCCGATATGGTAACAGCCAGAATGGCAGTTAGTTAAAAGGAGAATTGATTATGGAAAAAGGAAAAATTACGCAAATCATTGGAGCAGTCGTTGATGTAGAATTTCATGGGGTAGTACCTCATGTCTACAACGCTCTTGAGGTTCCATTACATGATGGAAAAATTCTTGTTTTGGAAGTGGCAGCACATTTGGGTGATAAAAAAA
>CAZYQZ010000194.1:0-2523 GCA_964649915.1 uncultured Gammaproteobacteria bacterium
GGATAATTTCATCTGGTGTTTTTTGTTTACTATGAATCATGATTGCGTCAGCTCCTGCTTCTATATACGCTTTTGCTCGAGTTAAAGCATCATCGACACCTTTTCCTAAAATGAGACTTTCAATTCGAGCAATAATCATAAATTCATCAGAAACTTGTGCTTTTTTCCCTCTCGATATTTTCTCAGAAAAACTTTTAATCGAATCCTGCTCCTGAGTTACTTGTGTACCCAATAAGGAATTCCGTTTTAAACCAGTTTTATCCTCGATAATGATTGCGGAAACACCGAGTCTTTCAAGTGTTCGTATCGTGAGAGTAAAGTGTTCTACGACCCCTCCAGTATCTCCATCAAATATTATTGGCTTTGTTGTGATCTCAAGAATATCCTGTAAAGTATGTATGCGAGAGGTGATATCTACATACTCGGTGTCTGGCTTTCCTTTATTTGTTGATTCAGTAAGACTACTCATCCATAGACCATCAAACTCATACACTTTCTTATCGACTTCAACAACAGTGTTTTCAACTATTAAGCCACTTAGACCGCTATGTGCCTCAAGTATTCTAAGCATTTGTTTGGCGGTAAGCAGCCTTCGTAACCTCTGCATTCGAAGAGAAGTTGTAATTCCACTAGCTCGCAAATGTTGTTTAAAGCCAGTGGACGAGTATTCTGGGGTGTATGATGGTTCAATAAGCTTGCCACCCCAGAGAGATAGTGTTTCAATGACGCGTTCCCTGATTTCTTTTTGTACTCCAGTTTTCCAATCATCCCCATGAACAACGTAATCAGGCTTAATTCTCTTAAGATTTGGTACATAATCAAGAGTTTCTTGAGAAACTACTTTTGAAACCCCTTTTATATTCTCTATAATTTTTACCCGCTCATCAAATGGAAGATATGGTAGTCGCTTATAACTTGCTACCGCACTATCAGTTAATACTCCCACGATAACTTCTCCGTAGGTTTTCGCTATCTGGATAATGTTTAAATGGCCTGGATGTATAAGATCCGCAGCCATACCTATGTATACCGTTTTTTTCATAGTTGAGGCATTATATCAATAATTTATCAATTTCTCATATCGTTTCGTATTTTCCTAATCCGTTCTTTTGCAATCTTTTCTAAATCGTCTTGGACTGATTTATATTTACGATTATGAATTAAATTATTTTGGTCGAATCTATCCTCTAAAGAATAAAGCTCCATCTTATTTCTTATCGGATCATCAGAAGTTAAAAATTCTTTATAGATAAGTTTATACGGAGACTTTTTAATTGATAAGTAAATTGGTTTAGAAAAAAGATCACCAGGTCCTTTCCCACAACTTTCACTGATAACTACCTCATTTTGCCATGGAGCAAAAATTGAGTGTCCTTTGAAGCTATTTTCTTTCTTCATCCCCATCATATCTAATAAGCTTGGTGCGAGATCAAGAAGAGAGCAATGATTTGAGAAAGTCATTTGCTTTAACTTCGGTGAATAAAAAAGCATGACTGTGTCAAGAGATTCATGATAAATATCTACTTTTGAGGATTCTATTTGATTAAGGGATTGCCGATTAGGATAACCAAAATGATGCCCATGATCACCACTAATAATTACAGATAAATCTTCTCCATATCCTTGGCTGAATAACTTCTCTAAGTAATTTCCAATATTTTTATCTATGTTTTCAATGGCAGCTTCATACAAGCAAAAATTTATATCCTCGTACAAACTGTTGGATAAAAATAATTTATTATTTAGCTGAAAAGAACGATTCGTATATTTCAATTCGTGAATATCAAGAAGATGCATGTATTGAAATACTGGAAAATTCTGGGCAACCGAAAAAAAGTATTCGGCAAAGCAATTTAAAAGCTCTTTGGAGAAAAGTGTGGGAAACATTTCATCGTCATTAATAATCGTATTGGGAAAATATCGATTGGCCAAGATCATAATTGCCCTTTGCACAAAAGAGTGCTGATCTCTTTTGGGAGGTAAATCAGCTACAGTGTAATTTAATACATCTATTCCCCTTTCTATTTCCACCATCGCATTCTCAATTAGTCTAAGGTATTTCGATAGAATTTCCTTTGAATAAGATTTTGGGTATATCCATTTTGGTAAGGTATCGGATATTCTTAATCGTAGTTCCTCCTTGATAAAAGAAAGACATAATAGCAAAAATTCCTTTCGTTTAGCTGCTACATGTTCCTTAAGGGTAGGATTATTTTTTGCAATGTTTTGGTAATACTGTAAATAAATTTCATTCAATAGTGGACCAACAAATCCTCGGAGATCAAAAGTATGATAAAATTGATGAAATCCTCTTGAGTAACCGAACGCTTTAGCCTCCCACGGTCCCGTAGCTACACCCATACAGTGGTATCCTCTCTCCGCCAAAATTTCTACAAAAGATACAGGCCTGTCAAGAATTCCCCTATCATATCCTCCAAAATCAAGCGGGAGAGTGGATGTGAAGATCGAGGGTACAGAAAATTGTGTAGGACACCCGGTCGCATACACATTCCTTCAGGAAAC
>CAZYQZ010000195.1:0-2521 GCA_964649915.1 uncultured Gammaproteobacteria bacterium
TTTGACTGATCAAGCGATAGACCAATACTTTTTCCTTTGACTTGTTCTTTCAGTGATTCTCCCTGCAGGACAGTTACCCAATAACTTCCCACTTTTACAGCGCATGTTCCATCAACGTGACAACCGTACGTGACGTCTGTAATCGTATCCTGAAAGGTCATTTCTCCTCTTTTTGTTGGTTTGGTTTCTATGACGGTAGGAAGTAGACTCATCGTATTGTTTTCAATTCGTATATCCGTCTTCTTTTGAACATATCGATAATACATTAATCCGACAATCACTATTCCAATACTAATTATGAGGATTTTCATTTTCTTATTCATACGACTGTGTGTTGCAAAAAAGTTTTCTAAACGACTAAGGAAATTATATCTCCATTAACCGATGAATTGCATAGGAATACAAGCATAACTGCTCATTCAGTTCTTTTTGCTCTGTCCCAATATGAGTCTGCACCTGATCAAGCCCCAGATTTCCTGTTCCACCTAGATGAGTTGATTTTTTCAATACATCTTCAATATTTGAAGCTTGACTCATCTCCATTTCCGTGTTGCCTAACCCATCCCCTACTTCTACGTATGCATCCCTAAAGGGTACCCCGTTCTGGACGAGATGAAGTGCTCTGTGGGTCGCGAATATTTCATCACGCAAGACACTCTCTATTCCTTCAATATTGGGTGTAATACCCGATAAGAGTATATCACTGGCTTTCAGTATGTCGTGTGTCATTTCTAAGGATTCTATGAGCGATTTTTTCGTATCTTGAAGATCACGATTATATCCTGAGATAAGGTTGCTTGTGAGACTCACCATTTGAACATAATTTCCAAGAAGTAGATGTACTTTACTGCGAAGTAGTTCTGCCACATCTACATTTCTTTTCTGTGGCATGATGGATGAACCCGAACAGATGGTCTTATCAACGGTAAGCAGTTGAAACTCTCCTGTGGAAAATAACAGGATGTCACTGGCGAATTTATTAATACCCTGGGCAAGTGTGACGAGAGACGCAAGAATAACGCCCTCTATTTTGCCACGAGAGTTTTGGCAGTAAAGTGAATTATTTTGCACTTTCGCAAATCCCAACAAGCTGGCTGTGTATTCACGATCAAGTGGAAGTGGAACACCATACGAAGCCGCTGATCCTAATGGAGATTGATTATTCAGAATATACACAGTCTTAAGTAGCTCCAGATCATCCAGCAATCCTTCAAGAAATGCACCCGCCCAGAGTCCCCAGGATGAAGGCATTGCTTGTTGCATGTGGGTATATCCCGGCATGGGAACAAATTTATACTGATTTGCAAAAAGTAAAAAACTGCTAGCAAGTTTAAGTATTTCATCCCAGATACACAGTAATTGGTCTTTCGTGTACAGACGAAGTGCAACCAGAACTTGATCGTTACGACTTCTACCTGTGTGCACCTTCTTCCCGATAGCACCATAGGTATGTGTCAAAAACAGTTCTATCTTTGTGTGTACGTCCTCATCACCATCACTGATAGTAAATTTTCCCTTACTATTTAGCTGCAAAATAGTATTTAGCCCTTCTTTTATCACTCCCAGTTCCATCTGACTAATAATCCCAATTTTTTCTAACCCGTATGCGTGTGACATGGTCCCAAACACGTCATACTTTACTAGTTTCTGGTCCAAGACAAGATCCCCTTTTGTCTCAAAGGATTCGATGAAGCTATTTAGCTCCCAAGTATCGTTTTTCTGCCAAAGCTTTTTCATACTGTATCCCCTACTAACGTAACTGATTGTTTCTTTGCATCCACTGGTTTTTCTATACCCGCCTTAGTCTCTAGAGTTTGAGGTGGCGTGAAAATTACCTGTGTTACTACCCCCACGTTTCCATTGTGGTCTACACCACGAGAGAAAAGTGTTATCGTACGTTTTCCGTAATCAGGCGGGCGGTAAAGCCCAGGATCTTTTTCTGCCATATTGCAAAATGTTTATTCGCACAAAAAAAACCGTCCATAAACTCCAATTATCTTGGAATCTAAGGACGGTCTTATCGCTAATTAATTAAGTAACTAATTAACTAAGCTACAATGATCCGTGGTACCACCTTATTTTAGAAAAACTACAAAAAATTCTTCCGTATAAGCCTTAACGGAAGAGAGTTTTTCTCTCATTTTTATGAAACCTACTTTTCCTTACGGATTTCTTCGGTTCCGAGCTCCGGGGCTCGAGGGATTCCGTAGCTTTACGCGTAGGATCCTTTCCCCATCACCGCTCTATTCACTTGTAAACTTTAGTATAACACAACTGTCAAATTGATATGGGATTATTAAGGTCGACTATATAGAACAGTTTGTATTTTATTTAGTGCCTTTTTATGATCACTTCGTGGCACTTCATCTACATTTCCCCATAAGTCCCCGATTTGTCTAAACGTCAGTTCTCCGAACTGTGTGAATCCATAATACAACGCAATAACTTGCACTTCTCTATCTGTTAAACCAGCGCTTCTTAAAGCATCCCTTACTTGTCTAGTCTTTATAAGCATTTCTTC
>CAZYQZ010000196.1:0-2508 GCA_964649915.1 uncultured Gammaproteobacteria bacterium
CACGAATTGTGGACCTAAGGCTGCATTGTTTGAAGAAACAAATTCTTTTAGCGTCATTCTATTCATAAATATTATCCTGTATAAATTTTATAAGCGTCTTCCACTGAGACCAGATCGAACGTGAGTGCAGAAACTGCATTGGCGAAGCGTACTGCTTCATCGAGAGGTTTCTGATGAATGTTTCGACCTGTCGCATTTCCAGATGTTCCAGAAATGTGGATTTGATCGTGTAAAGTCTGAAGGAAAGCCTTCACTTCAACACTTCCTCCACCAGCACAGATAAGCTTCGTTCGACCTGCCGCTACGACTGCTTCGTTGAGCGCTTTTGCTCTATCTCCCTCTTTTGGTTTCGGATAATTTACTTTTACGAAATCGGTACCAAGACAAGCTGCAACTCCTGCTGCACCTGCAACAAGGTGTGGGTCTTTCTCATCAGCAACTGCCTTTCCTCGTGGATACATCCAGCATACGGCAAGCAATCCGTTTTGATGAGCATTAAATACGGCTTGAGCTGCCTCTTTCATCATTGGTCCTTCAAACTCGCTTCCTGTGTAGACTGTGTATCCTACACCCAAGATGTTCAGTCCACTTGATTTTTTAAATCTCAAGACATCTTCAACTGTAAACCAGCTGTGACTCTGTGGATCCATCATATCTTTTTTGACAAGATTTGATTTTGAATTCAACTTGATAAGATATGGGACGTCTTTATAGTCCATACCATATCGAGCAACAAGTCCCATTTGGGTCGCAAAGACACCAATTTTTGACTTACTTGCAATCTTAAAAAGATGTTCTGGGTTATTATCGTCAGGAGCAATTCCCTCACCATGGAAATCGTTGTTCAGATGCTCAACTTTCTGGTCACCCGCAAAAAGCATAAGTCTGCCTGTTCCATGAGTTGCCGTTGTCATATTCTTGTCGAACTCTGCTCGAAGTGCTTCTGGAACGTCTACTGGGATCGTGTGTAAATCTGCCATGAGTATCTCCTTTTTGTGAAAATTAATATAGGTATATCTACGATAAACCACTATTTTCCGACTGTCAACTGAGTGATTTCATTCTCTATATGAGCTGAGGAGGGGGAATGGATTCAATCCACAACTTCCGTTTATCATGAGGGTTTCCATTATTATAATTTACCGTTATCTCCTCATCTTTACCTATTGGTTTAAGGCTAACGAACTGAATGATATCTTTGTCAAATACCTTGATATATGTAGCGTTGGGAGTATAGGAGTGGTTATAGAGTGATCCAAATCCTAGACATATTGCCGCCTCATGTATTCCATCATCTAGACCCCAATCGAAATAATAGTGATTCAGTGCTGTTTTCTTAAGATCTGCCACTTGATATCGGGGGATAATAACGACTGGACAGATCTCAATCACTTCATTGCGACCTATACTTTTATTTGCAAACATGCCTCGTCCCGCATTTGGGATAAGAGACTGTGAAATATATACGTTTACCATAACATATAAACGGTATGTGACTTACTTCAACCATAAAATAAAAAAATATGATTTGCAATCAAAATATTTCACATGATAAAATTACACGATATGCAGCAGAAAATTACTCCTCACCTGTGGTTTGATAAGCAAGCTCGCGAAGCGGTAGATTTTTACATATCTGTTTTTCCTAACTCAAAGATAAAAGGTAGTGCAGTAATTCACGATACGCCTTCCGGAACAGTTGATATACTGACTGTCGAACTTGCAGGACATGAATTTATATGCATGAATGCAGGACCACTTTTTACATTTAACCCATCTATCTCTTTTCGTATCGATTGTGAAACAAAAGAAGAGGCAGAAGCATTTTGGGGGAAATTATCAGTAGGCGCTATGGTTCTTATGGAGCTTGGCACATACCCATTTAGTGAAAAGTACGGTTGGCTTCAAGATCGTTATGGGGTTTCCTGGCAGATAATGTATGTAGGGGATCGAAAGATAAAGCAAAAAATTACACCCATGCTTATGTTTATTGGAAACCAGGCGGGACGTGCAGAAGAAGCAATTAAACTGTACACATCAGTCTTTCACAACAGTGCTATGGGACAAAGCATGAGATATGGGAAAAATGAAGAACCAGATAAAGAAGGGACCCTTAAGTTTGCCGCTTTTACTCTTGAGGGACAGGAATTTGCGGCAATGGATAGTGCACACCCTCACAAGTTTGCATTTAACGAAGCTATCTCACTTCTCGTACATTGTGATTCACAGCAAGAGATAGATTACTTTTCGGAAAAACTCTCAGCTGATCCGAAAGCAGAGCAATGTGGGTGGATCAAAGATAAATTTGGACTTTCATGGCAGATTCATCCTACCCTCGTTGGAAAAATGTTAGAAGATAAAGATGAGAAAAAAGTTGCTCGCGTAACACAGGCCTTTCTGAAAATGAAGAAGTTCAATATCGAAGAAGTGAAAAAAGCCTACGAAGGTAAATAAAGAATTACCCGGTAATCTTCAAATACACCCTATCCGAACCAGGCCCATATACAT
>CAZYQZ010000197.1:0-2501 GCA_964649915.1 uncultured Gammaproteobacteria bacterium
ATGGGTTTCGCTTATTCTTATGATTCTTCTTATTCCTCTTATTCTTGCCGTAGTTGGAATTGGTTTAATTGTATTTCCCGTTCACGTTCTTGCTGGAACATCATTTACCTATCTTCACTTCATTTCTGTTGGTTTTGCTATCGCAAACTTCATTCTTCACGCCATGTCTATTAAACCGCTTATGGAACGCAAAACTCAAGGGTGGAATCTTATATATTACGCGACACTCTTGGGGGTAGTTCAGAATCTTATTACCGGAGATGTTCTTGGGACAATTATTGGTCGCGGGATTACCCTCTACGTCCTTTTCCAGGTAAGAAAATACTACAAATAATTCACTTCTCAGAGTTTTCTTTTACTTACCTATAATAATTCGCGCTGAGTATGTGGAATCTTTCAGTTCTCCTGCTTCTGATGCTTCTGGAAAGTCTTTCTTAATATCTGAAAGAAAATTCGCTCGGTCATATGTCATGGTTTTTGATATATAAAGAGATATTGATGTATAGTTTGATTTATCAGCATTCCCTGTTTGCACATGTTCATATCCTCGTGCCTGTAGTTTCTTTGCTGCTATAGTAGCAACCCCGCTTATACCGGCACCGTTTTGGACCTCGATAAAGACTGAAGATTTATCAGGAGCTGCACTCATTGTCGGAGTAATTACTGATGAAGGAGTTGGGGCATGTCCCGTTCGTTTGGGTGGAACAACCAAAGGTGTGACAAGTGGCTTAACGTAGAAAAAAAGACTACCGAGTGAGATTCCTGCAAACACAGAGATTAGGAGTGCTTTTAGAAAATGGTTTTTCCTCTCGATAATTGGTATCTCCATATGGGAGATTGTTGGGATTACAGGATTTTCTTCCACCCGTTCTTCCTCTGGTACCGTAGTGGACATCGTTTCGTCGATTATCGGGAGCACCTCGTCTGTCTCGATAAGCTGAGGAATCATTATCGTCTCCTTCGTTTCTACTTTTTTGACTGGTTTCTTTATAGCAGCTTTTTTCATGGGTTAATTTACCTGGATAAATGTTCCACTTACCCATCCCTTCTTTCCATTATACCCGACTTTGTACCAATCATATTGTACATCGGTATAGGGAAGTGTGGTACCTGATGGAATTTGGATTAGTTCATCGCTTTCTACCGCTGGCTCTTTCCTCATCCGGACAAAACCAAGCTCGGTATCAAGCGTTGTGATCGTCTTGACAGGAACAGATGTAGGGGAAGGAGAGATGGTAGTCGGAAGCGGCACAAGTGTTGCTGTTGGAACTGAAGTCGTTGTGAGTGATTGAGGCGTGGGGGAAACAAGTTCTTGTAGTTCTTGTGATGGTGATGGAACAAGCTCTCCCGGTGTCAGTGTGGGTGACGGGGGAGTTGTTGGTGTAGAAAGGATAGCCGATGTCGTACTTTCAAATGTTCTCGCATCCTTGACCGCTATAGCAACCCATGAGAGTTTCAAATCTGATACTGGCGCTATATCAGTAATTATGGAGAAACCTCGGGTGGAAAGGTTAGTGATCACAAAGTCAGGTTTTGCAATAAAGTATCCTGATGTTTTGTTTGCGACGTTGAGAGTTTCTTTATCCAAATCCCATAACGCATTTACATTTACAATTGGAAGCTGTGTGTATTCATGTTCGAACGTAATATCCACCTGGCGTTCACCTTTTTTGATAAGCGCGAATCCGGCTGTATCCTTATTGAAGGTTGTACGACCGAGGAAGCTTATGTTTCCTTTGAAAATGACATCACCGATGAATGTGACAAGTTTTTCAAACAAAGAGTCACCCTTAAAGGTCGATTGTCCCTCGAGTGTCAAGCCTTTTTTACCTGTCACATCGCCATAAACTGTCAAATCAATCCTGGATTCCTGGCTCAAGGCCCCCGATGATGTCCCAATTGTAGTATCGCTTGAGGTGCTAGATAGAGTATGTAAGAAATCTCTCATCGTGGCAGAAAGACTTGCTACAGAATCCGTATAGATCTCAAGCCCTTCAATTCTCGTGGCTTGGATCTTTTGTGCTATTAGAGTACCGGAAAGAATTGTGTTACCGTTTTCGTCAATCTGCAAAAGTGTATTTCCGTCTTTGTCTTTAATTTCAAACGTTGCATTGTTTTCAAGATTGACTGTTAGGGCACTGTCTGTTGCAGTATGGATATCCTTCACAAACAGCTCATCAGCAGTCAGTCGTGGTGCAACTATCTCATCTAGTCCAATGAGCCTGTCTGCCACTACTCCTGAAAGTGATGAGAGGGTACTACTCACCGTTGATTGTTTTGTCGCCTCAATAGTATCAAGGATCTGTTGACTCTCAAGATCCTTAAACATAGCAACTTCACCATTGTAGAATCCTCGACTGACATACAACAGGATGGTGTCACCCTCTGATGGATCAGTGTAGTCCTCCAGTGCGATACCAATGACTGGTCCAGCTTTGGTTGCTTTCATAGCAACACCTGGGGTAGATGATGAGGTAAGCATGTCTCCTGTAGTAATGACT